>DATEDY010000383.1:0-2484 GCA_035281405.1 Flavobacterium sp. | reverse complement strand
ATAAAATTCAACTTTCGTTTTATTGGAGGATTTCTTGTCAAAGTATAGTACCTTTTTTAATTTCTTTTTGCTATCAAAAACTTCCGTTTTCAAATTTCTTCCGTCTTCCTGATAGTGTATTGTATTTAATTTGCCATTATTTTGGTAAGAATATTTTTTGGAGTTATAAAAGTTTCCTTGTTTGTAGATTATGCCTTCATAGAGGTATTCTTTCGTATACTTTCCCTCCAGGACTAACTTTCCTTTAGTATCATAAATATAGTAATACGCTCCATCCTTTGGATTGATCAATTCATAACTAATTGTGTATTCTGGATTACTGCAAGGTCTGTGAATAATACCTTCTACTTGTTTAAAAACAGTTATGTCATTTTGTGAAACCCGTAATGTATCGGTTTCAAACTTGTTTCTTTTAGAATGTTTCATCGAAATGATGATTTCCTTATCATCTTCCTTTTTAAAATCATAACCATTAAAAACACTTAAAATGGAGTACAATATGAGGTATCCTATTTTCATAAATTCTTACAGTTCAATTTTTAACGATGGTTGATTTAGCATATCGTATAGGATCCTGCCGGCTTTATAAAGTTGAAGCTTTTTATACCCAAACGATGCCATTGAGACGGAAGTCAAATATATAAAATTGCATTTGAATTTAGCCAAACTGCGCAAAGTCTCCCAACTTTGCGCAGCAGAAGTATTTTGTTTTTTAAACTGTTCTAAGTTGTAGTCTTATTCCGGAAATTTTATCATAAATACTGGCCTGTCCTTTACTAAGAATAATGCTAACAAAGTAAATAAACACCATAACTTGTGGAACAATTAGAATAATCCAAGTCCAAATAGGTGTTTCTCTGCCAATTGACTCAAAATAGATAACCCAGTGTACTCCCAAGTGAGCAAGTTCCCAAGGCAAATATTTCAATAGATTCCTTATCAAAATACTCTTGTTAGTCTTATTTTCAGGAGTCAAGATTATCAAATTAAGCGCCCTTTTCCCAATAGTCGCTTTCCAATTCCCTTTCTCAGTCACATACGAATAGATTATTACAGGCAACGTTAATGTCAAAAAACCAATTAACTGTCCTAAATAGGGATTTAAGTCTGCTTGTCTAAAATTAAAAAATAAGCTCGTCACAGTTAAAAGTAAAATGGCATACAAAACAATAATTCCAAAGTCTATTGTCCAAGCTAAAATTCTATGTAAGAGCAGTCGTGTCATATACATGTTGATAAAGTCTACCCGGCATCATAAAGCTGAAGATTTCTATTCCCCAAACCATTCCACTAGGAAGGAAGTCAAATATATAAAATTGCCTTTGAATTTATCCTTAAACCCTAAATTCATGAAATCGCTTTTAGACAATTGCTTTTATTTAATCTCTAAGGAATTTGTTTGTATTGTCAATTTTTATGGGATTTTCTGTGAACCAGTCTACAAATTTGTCCCATTTTTCTTTGTTGGTACTTCTCCATTTGTCAAAATTTTCATAATCACCCTGAGATAATAACCAATAATTATAGGCTTCTAAATTTCCACTTTCTAATAGTTGATTTTGATAATCAAATAATACATTTTGGTGTGTTTTATTATGTCCTAATTTTTTATAATTCAGTAGGAAATTGGTTCTTATTTTATTTAATGAATTGATATCTATTGATTTTTCATTTATGATGGATAGCAATAAAGTGGGTTCATAAACCAAAGAGAATGGGAGTTTTACTTCTTTGGTATTTCCACCTACATTAATTATCGTGTTTTGTGAAAAACTTACTTCAATATTAGTTTCTGATTTGAATTTAATTTCACTTTTATAGGTGTCGAATAATAGCTTGCTGATTTCTGCAGTTCTTTTGCTGTTACGCTCTAGATTAATAAAAATTTCACCATAAATCATGCCCCAAATTTCTTCACTGGAATTGCAATATATTTTTGCCGCTCTAAAATAGTTTGACGAAAATTTCGGATCAACTTCAATCCCTTTTTCATAGAATGGAAGTGCTTTTTCATACTCTTTTTTATTCCAATAGACATTTCCTTTCTCAAGATGTAACTTCCCGGCATTTGGAAATTTCTTTAAACCGGTATCATAAATTTCAAATGCTTTTTCAGGTTTGTCTAAAAAATCATAACTATTTCCTAAAAGTTGAAAAAGTTCTGGTTCAACTTTTTTATGATCCATAACTGTTTCTAATATTTTTATTGTTTTGTTGTAGTCTTGTTTTAGATAATAGGCATAGGCTTTCTCATACGGATAATTAAACTTTTCCGAATCAAGTTTTTCAGCTTCTTCCAAAAGTGTAATGCTCTCATCAAATTTCCCTTCATCCATTAATTTGATTGCCTCTTTTGCTTTTTTTAACGCAGTTTCTTTATTGGTTTGACTAAATGAATTTTGAGTTCCAAAAAGTAAAACGCAAAGGATTAATGTTATTTTCTTCATATTTTTATGTTTGATTTTCTTTCGTTCGAAAGTGTTG
>DATEDY010000382.1:0-4178 GCA_035281405.1 Flavobacterium sp. | reverse complement strand
GCTTTCGACGGAAACATTGAAGCTATGGCTGGTGACGTTATCTTTGATAAAAACTTACAAAGAACGATCAACGTTGATATTCGTTATGTGTTATGGGTAATTGAGAACTTCTCAGGAGCAAAACACATTGTTGACGAAATGACATTGGTGAAATAATAATCCAACGGATTAAAAATATACAAACCGGGTTCTATTTGAATCCGGTTTTTTTATGGTCTTTATGTATCTTTACGCTAGTATTAGATCATGAAGAAATTTTTATTTTTAGGCTTACTTCTTTTTTTATTCTCGTGTGAGAGTAAAGACGCACCATCGGTATCTTTTTATTATTGGAAAACTTTTTTTAAGCTTACTTCGAAAGAGCAGCAGGTATTGCAGGCTAATGAAGTTCAAAAACTGTATGTGCGTTATTTTGATGTGAAGTTAGAAAACGGAAAACCTTTTCCGGTAGCGCCTATTCATTTTGATACAGCAAAACCCAAAGCCGAAATCATTCCCGTTGTTTTCATTAAGAACGAAGTCTTTTTGGATAAGGGTGTCAATGTACATGATTTGGTTAAGAATATTTTACAATTGATTCGGCAAATCAACACCAAAAATCGGATTAAAAACAACGAGATTCAGATTGATTGTGATTGGTCTTTACAAAGCAGAAATGTGTTTATGCAATTTCTGCAAGAATTAAAAAAGCAGTATCCTAAAACAATTTCGGCAACTATTCGTTTACACCAAGTAAAGTATTTTAAAGAAACCAAGATTCCACCTGTAGATTACGGAGTTTTGATGTTTTACAACATGGGACAGCTGAAAGCCAATGAAGGCAATTCTATTTACGATAAATCCATTGCAGAACGATATCTTCCGTCATTGAAAAATTATCCGCTGGATTTAAAAATCGCTTTACCGGTGTTTTCCTGGATAGTGCATAGCAGAAATGGTCAAATTGTGAATTTGATTGCTAAAATTGATGCGGCAGCATTTCAAAATAATGCTAATTTTGAATGGAAAGAAAATAAGGCAGTACTAAAAGATAATGTAATAACTAAAGGATTCTTTTTTAAAAAAGGGGACCAACTCAAAATCGAAGCGATTCATGAGGAGGATTTAGAAGAGATGGTTGATTTGTTACGAAAGTATATGCCTAAAAAAAACAAAGAAATCATTTACTATGATTTGGATGAAAACAATTTAAACAAACTAACTGATGACACTTTTTTCAAAACCTGTAACGCTGATTTTTAGTTCGATTGCCATTGTTACTACGGCTATTTTTTCCTTATGTTCTGATGGTGAATGGGACTGGTTTGAGAGTAGTTCTAACTTTGCTCCCGAAGCTTATGTAGAAGATGATTCCTATGAGCAGTTGTTTTACAGTACTAATATGTTTTATGGTGATAATTGGTATGACAATGCACATTCCAACCGATTTGGCACATCAGTAGTTTACGACTGGAAAAATTATTTAAACAATAAAATCAGTGTCAAAGATTTAGAATATTTTATGCTGAATGATTCTTCTGCGAATGATCTTAAGCAAATTACCCAATTGATTTCCGGTAATAAACAAGATAAAAAGTGGTCGGTGAAATACAATCTGAAAGACGATAAAACCCGAAAGTTTTTTACGTTTATGAATTTGTCCCGATCATTGGAGCAATACACCAACAATCAGGCATCATGGAATTATGATACCGACAGTATGGATCCCATGAACTATATGAGTGTGGAGCAAGCCAAGAAAATCGAAAATATTTATACTATTGCCAAAGATCCTTTTCTTAAAAGTCGTTACTGGTTTTTAACTATGAAATCGTATTTCTACTGCCAAGACAGAAACCAAGTAATTACATTTTTTAATAAGTCGCAGGCCAATCAGGAACGTGATGAGTTGTATTACAGAGGTTTGTCGTATGTGGCGGGAGTAATGTATAAAAACAAAGACTATGCACGATCTAATTTTATGTACAGTCTTGTTTTTGATAAATGTCCGAAGCTTAGAGTTGTGGCTACGTATTGTTTTCACCCGCAAGAGGATAAAGACTTTCAGCAATCGTTGGCAATGGCTAAGAATAATGCACAAAAAGCATCACTTTGGGCTTTGTATGGTTATTATGCAGATGAAGTAAAGGCTATCAATGAGATTTATACCTTGGATCCTAAGAATGTACATTTGGATTATTTATTGACACGCGCAGTCAATAAGGAAGAAAGTAAACTGAATACTTGGGAATGGGGAGGTAATTATGGAAATAAAACCGCTTTTAATAGTCAAGGTTTGGATTCGAAATTGTATCAGTTAGTGACCAAAATTGCTAATGCAAACAATACTATTTCACCTCATTTGTGGAATACAGTGGCGGGTTATTTGGAGGTTATTAAAGGGAATAATAGTGTTGCGGCTAATTATTTTGCACAAGCCGAAAAAAATAGTCCCAATACAACGCCGGCAAAAGAACAGTTGCGATTGTTCAAGATTTTCAATCTTCTGGCTTCGGTAAAGAAAATGGATACTGCAGCAGAAAATAAATTACTTCCCGAATTACAATGGTTGTATGAACTAAATGGTAAAGTGTCTTCGAGTTCAGTGCTTCGTTCGACTTTTCTAACCAACTGGTCGCGTAATTATATCGCTGAGTTATACAAAAAGCAAGGGAATTTAGTAATGGCAGAATTGTTTTACAGAGAAAAAGAGTTCTACTTGAATCCGGAACGGACACAAAAAATGCAAGATTATTTGTCTAAAACATCGCTTACAAGCTGGGATAAAATGGCACAGTCGCTTTATCATGTTACTTTAGATGATATCTATGAGTTTAAAGCGATAAAGTTGGCCTACAAAAATCAATTACCTCAGGCTATTGCTGAAATGGAAAAAGCCAGTAAGAATAAAGAGATTGTTTTATTGGGTAACCCATTTAATGGTAATATTAAAGATTGTAATGACTGTGATCATGTTGCCTTTCAAAAAACGAAGTACACTAAAATTGCTTTCTTGAAAAAAATGGCAGACATACAAGAAGGACTTGCTTCTGCTTCCGGAAGTGATAAATACAATAATGCCCTACTGTTAGGCAATGCTTTCTATAATATGTCGTATTATGGCAATGCCCGATTGTTTTATGATAATAAGATAGTTGATCAATACGGTAATTATGGTGAAAACATTTCTGATTTGTATCAAGACATGTTGTCAAGTAACAGATTAAGTCTGGAGTATTATCAAATGGCTTTTGCAGCAGCGACTAACGATGAACAGAAAGCCAAAACCGTGTATTTGCTGACCAAAATAGAGCGCAATGCATTCTACAAAACGGATATGTTTAAGCCTTGGGAAGTAGATTACATTGTTTTTAACGGATACAAAAAGTTGATGAAAGAGTATTCAAAAACCAAATACTATCAGGAAGTGATCAGAGAGTGCGGTTATTTTAGAAACGTGGCTGCCAACTAATGAAATATTTCACTTTCATACTAGCATTTGCGGTCAATAGTCTTTGGTCACAATCCAATTTTGAAAAAGCGGAGAAATTATTTCGGCAAAAGCAATTTACGCAGGCAAAAACTTTGTTGGAACAGGAATTAAAAGCGAGACCTACTGATGCAAAAGTGACAGAGTATTTGGGTGATATTGCGGGACATCAGAAACAGTGGGATAATGCTTTGTTTTATTATACAAAGCTAAAAGAGAAAAATCCAAAATCTGCCAATTACCAGTTTAAGTATGGAGCTGCATTGGGAATGAAAGCGAAGAACAGTAATAAGTTCAAAGCGATAGGAATGATAGATGATGTGGAAGAAGCTTTTGTAACGGCTGCTAAGTTAGATTCTAAGCATATTGAGTCCCGATGGGCTTTAGTGGTTTTGTATATTGAACTTCCGGGAATTATCGGGGGTAGTGAATCCAAGGCACAAAAGTATTCGAATGAATTATTGGCTTTGTCCAAAGTAGATGGCTATTTAGCAAAAGGATATATTGATGTGTATTATAAACGTTATCATCAAGCCGAGAGTCACTATAAAAAAGCACATGAAATTGGTCATTCCAAAATCACTTATGAGAAGTTATATGATTTGTATTTCAATAAGATTGGAGATAAGGAAAAAGCACAAAAATTAAAAACCGACTTTAGTTAAGTCGGTTTTTTTTGTTTTGTTATTCTGCGATTTTAATTTTTGTA
>DATEDY010000381.1:0-3366 GCA_035281405.1 Flavobacterium sp. | reverse complement strand
ATAGCGAGTCTCATATTGATTTTCATCACCAGAAACCAAAACAAACTCACCTCTTTCTTCAAAACCATTCACTATATCATGAACAATATGAATGCCATCATACTCTTTTATTTCCTGCAAAACAAAATTGCAGAATACTTTTGACTCCAACATTTTGTATTCATAACCATCTTCAAGGCAATTTACTTTTACTTCATCCGAAATAAAAAAAGCTTCTTTCCATGATTTCTTCAGCAAAAAATCCCACGCACCATTACCTTTTTCCCAAAAACACCAAGTTTTGTCATTTTGATTTTTTACGTCAGCCTCAATAATCAAAACTGTTTTTCCCCTACACACACCTTTCCTGATCATTTTGTGTAAAATCATCAGAGTAGATAAACCCATTCCCGAAAAAATGTAATCGTAACGCATCAATTCTTTTAGAAGTTTAAACAAATATAAGTAATTGAAAAATTAATCTTTAAATTTGTTTAACGTAAAGTTAAAAAGAATGAACAATATTAAATCTGTTTTCAGCATCAAAGATTTAGAAAATCTGTCTGGTATAAAGGCGCACACCATACGTATATGGGAAAAAAGGTATAACATTTTGCAGCCAATGCGAACTGAAACCAATATCAGACTGTATGATGCTAAAAATCTTCAGAAATTATTAAATGTAGTCTTACTGCATAATCATGGTTATAAAATCTCCAAAATCTCCAAATATTCTGATGAAGAAATTCCAAATATTGTCCGAGACATCATATCAGAAAAAAGCGTTAATCATCACGCCATAACCGAATTCAAAATGGCTATGATGAATTTTGATCAAACTCAATTTCTAAAAACCTATAACGAGTTACTTTCCGAAAGACCATTTCATGAAATCTTTGAAGAAATTTTTATTCCTCTGTTAGATGAAATTGGCTTACTATGGCAATCTGATACCATTTCCCCGGCACACGAACATTTTATCAGTCATTTAGTAAGACAGAAAGTAATTCTTCACACCGAAAGAGCTCAGTTGGAAACAAAAATCAACAATAATAAAACCTATATTTTGTATTTACCACTAAATGAAATTCACGAAATAGGCTTATTATATATCAACTACGAACTCATCAGACATGGTTGCCACACCTTATACCTTGGCGAAAGCATTCCAATTGATAATTTAAAAGATGTTCAGAAGCATTTCAAAAAAATTATCTTCATCAGCTATTGGACTGTGGAACCAAACAGAGATTCCATTACTGAATACATTGATTCTTTAGAAAGAGAAATATTAGATAATAATACAACTGAATTTTGGGTATTAGGTCGCATGATTTCAAACATAAATACTGATAAAATGCCTGATAAAATGAAGACCTTTTTATCCATTCGCAACTTACTTCATACAATTACTGATTAGATCATGTATTTTTGTTTAACTTTTTTATATATTTGTTAAACAAATTATGGAAAAAGAAATTGCAATTATTGGTTCAGGATTTTCGTCGCTTGCCGCGGCCTGTTACTTAGCGAAAGCAGGTAACCGTGTAACTGTATATGAAAAAAACAACACCATTGGAGGAAGAGCGCGTCAATTAAAGAAAGACGGATTTACATTTGACATTGGTCCAACATGGTATTGGATGCCAGATGTTTTCGAACGTTTTTTCAAAGATTTTAACAAAAACCCTTCTGATTACTACGAATTAATCAAGCTTTCTCCTGCCTATCAGGTTTATTTTGGAAAAGATGATTCGGTAACCATTGCTGACAACTTAGAAACAATCAAACAGACTTTCGAGACAATCGAAAAAGGAAGTGCGGTTAAGCTTGATGCCTTCATGAAAGAGGCTAAAAGTAATTATGATATTGCCATAAAGGATTTAGTGTATCGTCCAGGAATTTCACCTTTGGAATTAGTGACTTTGGAAACTGCTAAAAAAGCACATCAATTTTTCAGCACTATTTCAAAGGAGGTCAGAAAACGTTTCACAAACAGCAAACTTGTTCAAATTCTTGAATTTCCGGTATTGTTTTTAGGCGCTAAACCATCAAATACCCCTTCTTTTTACAGCTTTATGAATTATGCCGATTTCGGGTTAGGCACTTTTCATCCCAAAAACGGAATGTATAGTGTTATTCTTGCCATGGAAGCTTTAGCCAAAGAACTAGGTGTAAACATCGTTACCAATTCAAATGTTGAGAAAATACAAGTCAGTAATGGAAGAGCAAATGCTCTCAAAGTCAATGAAACCATAATTGAAGCTGATGTCATTTTATCAGGTGCAGATTACCATCATTCCGAAAGCCTCTTGGATGAAAAACACCGAACTTACACAGAAAAATATTGGAGCAAGAAAACATTTGCCCCTTCTTCCCTACTTTTCTATGTTGGTTTTAATAAAAAAATAAAAAATACAGAGCATCACACCTTATTTTTTGATGTTGATTTTGATGTCCATGCGAAAGCGATTTATGATCAACCCCAATGGCCGGAAAACCCGCTTTTTTATGCAAGTTTCCCATCCAAAACAGATAAAAACACAGCCCCTGAAGGTAAAGAAGCTGGTATTTTTTTAATTCCCTTGGCGCCTGGGTTAGAAGACACACCCGAATTAAGAGAGGCGTATTTTGAAAAAATAATGGCTCGTTTTGAACAACTTACAGATCAAGAAGTTAAAAACAGTATACTGTTTAAAGAATCCTTTTGTGTCAATGACTTTATCAAAGAATACAATTCTTATAAAGGAAATGCATACGGAATGGCAAACACCTTGCTTCAAACAGCCTTTCTACGACCAAAACTCAAAAGTAAAAAAGTTAAAGATTTATATTTTACAGGACAATTAACTGTACCCGGACCAGGAGTGCCTCCTTCATTAATTTCGGGAAAACTAGTAGCAGAATTAATTCAAAAACATTCTTAAAAGCCTCATGAAATCACTTTTTGACACCGTATCATATAATTGCAGTAAGGTCGTTACGACTTCTTACAGCACTTCCTTTTCCTCTGCTGTAAAAATGCTGGCCCCCAGTATTCGTCAGGATATTTACAATATTTATGGGTTTGTACGCTTTGCTGATGAAATTGTGGATACTTTTCATGACTACAATAAAGAAAAACTGTTTACCCAATTTGAAACCGATTTAAATGCAGCTCTTGAAAACCGAATCAGTATGAATCCGATACTGAATTCATTTCAGCATACGGTACACAAACATCAAATACCTAACAATCTGATTAAAGCCTTCATGAAAAGCATGAAATTGGATTTAATAAAAAACAGGTATGAAACTACTGAAGAATATGAAGAATACATTTATGGAAGTGCTGATGTGGTAGGCTTAATGTGTTTAAAAGTGTTTGTAAAGGGAAATACCGAGTTG
>DATEDY010000380.1:0-3560 GCA_035281405.1 Flavobacterium sp. | reverse complement strand
CACAAAACAACAACACAATAACAATGATTCATTTTTTTGGTAACTCAACCAATACCGTTTTTGCCGTACAAACGCAAAACGAATTATCGACAGAAGATATCTCAAAATTAAACTGGCTTTTTGGCAACGCACATAAAATAGAAAAATCCGTACTTACGGATTTTTTTGTTGGTCCCCGTGCCGCAATGGTTACTCCTTGGAGCACTAATGCCGTTGAAATTACCCAAAACATGGGTATATCAGGAATTGTCAGAATCGAAGAATTTGAAACAGTAACCGCTGATTATACTGATTTCGATCCGATGTTATCACAAAAGTATACCGAATTAAATCAGGATATTTATACTATCAATATTCAACCCGAACCAATTCTGGACATTGAAGATATCGATGGATATAATAAACAAGAAGGATTGGCTTTAAGTCCGGAAGAAGTAGATTATCTGAATAACCTTTCTGTTAAGTTGGGAAGAAAACTTACCGATTCTGAAATTTTTGCTTTCTCACAAGCCAATTCAGAACACTGCCGTCATAAAATTTTCAATGGAACTTTTGTGATCGATGGTGAAGAAAAGCCAACTTCATTATTCAAATTAATTAAGAAAACATCCGAAACAAATCCGAACGATATCGTTTCGGCATATAAAGACAATGTGGCTTTTGTAAAAGGACCACGTGTTACCCAATTTGCTCCTAAAACAGCTGATAAACCAGATTTTTACGAGGAAAAAGAATTTGATTCGGTACTTTCCTTAAAAGCGGAAACACACAACTTCCCTACCACTGTCGAGCCGTTTAATGGTGCTGCAACAGGTTCTGGAGGAGAAATTCGTGACCGTTTAGCAGGCGGACAAGGCTCTTTACCTTTAGCCGGAACTGCGGTGTATATGACATCTTATTCAAGGTTGGATGAGAACCGCCCATGGGAAAATGGTATGGACGAAAGAAAATGGTTGTACCAAACCCCAATGGATATTTTAATCAAAGCATCCAATGGAGCGTCTGATTTTGGTAACAAATTCGGGCAACCATTAATTACCGGTTCGGTTCTGACTTTCGAGCACGAAGAAAACAACCGTAAAATAGGTTACGATAAAGTAATCATGCAAGCCGGTGGAATTGGTTACGGAAAATTAGATCAAGCTATTAAACAAAAACCACAGGAAGGCGATAAAATTGTTATTCTTGGCGGAGAAAATTATAGAATCGGAATGGGTGGTGCAGCAGTTTCTTCTGCAGATACCGGAGCTTTCGGTTCAGGAATCGAATTGAATGCTATTCAACGTTCCAATCCGGAAATGCAAAAACGTGCTGCCAATGCCATTCGTGGTTTGGTAGAAAGCGATAACAATCCAATTGTTTCCATTCACGATCACGGTGCTGGAGGACATTTGAACTGTCTTTCTGAATTGGTAGAAGAAACCGGAGGATTAATCGATTTAGATAAATTGCCTGTAGGAGATCCTACTCTATCTGCTAAAGAAATCATTGGTAACGAATCTCAGGAAAGAATGGGATTGGTAATTGGTGAAGAAAACATTGATATCCTTCAAAAAATTGCAGACAGGGAGCGTTCGCCAATGTATCAGGTGGGTGATGTAACTTCGGATCATCGTTTTACATTCGAATCCAAAACGACCGGCGCTAAACCAATGGATTATGCATTGGAAGATTTCTTCGGAAGTTCACCAAAAACCATCATGACAGACAAATCAGCAACTGCTAATTATACTGATTTAACCTATACTACTGAAAACATCCCAGCCTATTTAAACCAAGTCCTACAATTAGAAGCAGTAGCTTGTAAAGACTGGTTGACCAACAAAGTAGACCGTTGTGTAGGTGGACGTGTGGCCAAACAACAATGTGCAGGACCATTACAATTACCATTGAACAATGTGGGTGTGATGGCGTTGGATTTCAAAGGAAAAGAAGGAATTGCCACTTCGATTGGGCACTCCCCAGTTTCCGCATTGGTTGATCCGGTTGCCGGTTCAAGAACTGCCATTGCAGAGGCGTTATCCAACTTGGTTTGGGCTCCGTTAAAAGACGGATTACAATCGGTTTCCCTTTCAGCTAACTGGATGTGGGCTTGTAAAAATGAAGGTGAAGACGCCAGATTATACGAAGCGGTAAAAGGTTGTTCTGATTTTGCTATCGAGTTAGGTATTAATATCCCAACAGGAAAAGATTCGCTTTCCATGAAGCAAAAATATCCTAATGATGAAATAATCGCACCGGGAACAGTTATTATTTCAGCAGCAGGAAATTGTTCGAATATCACCAAAGTGGTAGAACCTGTTTTACAAAGAAACGGTGGCCACATTTACTATATCAACTTATCTCAAGATACATTCAAATTAGGAGGAAGTTCATTCGCACAGATTTTAAATAAAGTGGGTACAGAAGTTCCAACAATCAAAGATTCGGTATTCTTCAGAAAAGCGTTCAATGCTGTTCAGAATTTAATCAAAGAAAGAAAAATTAAAGCAGGACATGATGTTGGAAGCGGTGGTTTAATCACTACTTTACTGGAAATGTGTTTTGCGGATGTGAATCTTGGTGCTCGCTTTGACTTGAGTGTTTTAGGAGAAAAAGATACTGTAAAAGCATTGTTCAATGAAAACATCGGTATTGTATTCCAATCCAATGAAACTCCGGAATATTTAGATTTAGCATTTGTAAAAAGAAACGTAAAAGTATTCAAAATTGGAGAAGTGGTGGAAGGAAATACCGTTACCGTCAGCAATTTTGATAACACATTCCATTTTGATGTGACTGAATTGAGAGATACCTGGTTTAAAACCTCTTTCCTTTTAGATTCAAAACAATCTAAAAACGGAACAGCTTTAGCCCGTTATAACAATTACAAGAATCAACCTTTAACCTATACTTTCCCATCGCACTTTGACGGAAAAGCACCGGTTATCGACCATTCAAAACCAAGACCGAAAGCAGCCATCATTCGTGAAAAAGGAAGTAACTCGGAGCGTGAAATGGCTAATTCCATGTTCCTGGCTGGATTTGATGTAAAAGACGTACACATGACCGATTTGATTTCCGGTCGTGAAACGTTGGAAGATATTCAGTTTATTGGTGCCGTTGGAGGATTCTCTAATTCAGATGTTTTAGGTTCAGCCAAAGGTTGGGCAGGAGCCTTTTTATACAACGAAAAAGCCAATACCGCATTGAAAAACTTCTTCAAAAGAGAAGACACTCTTTCTGTGGGAATTTGTAACGGTTGTCAATTATTCATGGAATTGGAATTAATCAATCCGGAGCATGAAATACACGGAAAAATGCTTCATAACGAAAGTCATAAACACGAAAGTATTTTCACATCGGTAACGGTTCAGAAAAACAATTCGGTGATGCTTTCTTCTTTAGAAGGAGCTACATTAGGTGTTTGGGTTTCACACGGAGAAGGTAAATTCAATTTACCATATTCGGAAGACCACTATGACATTGTAGGTAAATACGGTTACGAAAGCTATCCTGCCAATCCAAACGGATCAGCATTCAACACCGCAATGCTTTGTGACAAAACAGGTCGTCACTTA
>DATEDY010000379.1:0-2305 GCA_035281405.1 Flavobacterium sp. | reverse complement strand
TGGAAGAAAAATTCGTTTAATAATCGTCGCTGGAATTAGTTATGAGTATTTTAGAAGATTTAAAGTTAGAATTTAAAATTGGGGATATCTCAATTAAGATTATCATGATTTGTATTTTTACATTCTTGATATCAATACCATTCTTTTATGATTTTAAAAGGGGATTTTTTGATATACCTGGATGGTTGTCATTAAGTTCTGATTATGAAGAATCATTGGTTTTTCCTTGGACTTTTATTTCTTACCAGTTTTTTCATGGAGGAATTCTTCATTTAATAGGTAACATGTTTGCTTTGACTTTTGCCAGCCGACATTTTTTGACATTTTTTACTCAAAAGCAATTATTAGGGGTGTATATTTTAGGTGGTGCTTTTGCCGGTATCGTTTTCGTAATTGGGTATCTTTTGCTTCAAAATGTAGGAGTATTGATCGGAGCTTCTGCTTCAGTTATGGCTGTTTTGGTTGCTGTGACTGTTTATCAGCCGTTAATGATGGTAAGGTTACCTTTGTTAGGTTACATCAAACTTTGGTACATTACAGCCACTATTATCATTGCATTGGATGTTTTAAATTTTCAATTGTCTAATACTGGAGGTCATTTGGCACATCTTGGAGGTGCTTTATTCGGATTTATATATATTAAGACATTGCAATCGGGAACCGATTTGACTTCTGGTTTTAATGCTGTCCTTGATAAATTAGCCAGTTTGTTTTCGGGAAGAAAATCCACTCCATTCAGGAAAGTACACAAAAATGTAAAATCAAATACTGTTAAAACAACAACAAGAGTTGTAACAAAAGATAAAAGCCAACAACAAATAGATGAGATTTTAGACAAAATCAGTCAGTCGGGTTATGATAGTCTGACTAAGGAAGAAAAGGAGTTTTTGTTTAAAGCGGGCAAGTAGCGGTTCAATTTTCTGACAAAAAAGTCGTTTATTTGTATTGAAATTCATTTAGATAAGAAAGAATGAGGAACCTTTCGTGGTTTAATAAAATGATGTTTTTTTTCAATATAGTGCTCACTATATTGACTTTCGTTGCTTATGTATTGCCTTTCTTGGCGCCTAATTGGTTTCCATTCTTGTCGGTACTGACATTGATTTTGCCTTTGTTTCTCATTATCAATGCATTATTTTTTGTTTACTGGTTCATCCAACTTAAAAGACAACTGATTCTTTCGGGTTTGGTATTGATCTTAGGAATTACATTCATTAATAAATATTATAAGTTTTCCAGTAAAGAAAAGGAAGCAACGGATAAGGATTTTGTGGTCATGAGCTATAATGTCCGATTGCTTAATCTGTTCAATTGGATACCAAGGGAAAATGTAGCGCAGGATATTTTGGAATTTGTAAATGAAAAGAATCCTGACGTTTTGTGTATTCAAGAATATTCTACATCTGCATCAGCTAAAATTGATTTGAAGATTTACCCGTACCGAGCTATTTTCATGGATGGAGATCAAATCAAAACCGGTAATGCTATCTTCTCTAAATTCCCCATTGTCAACGAAGGAAAAATAGATTTTCCAAACTCAAACAATAATGCCATTTTTGCTGATGTGAAAATAGGGAAGGATATTGTTCGCTTCTATAATTTGCACTTGGAATCACTAAAAATTTCTCCGGATGTAAGTGATATTTCTGAAAATGTGGAAGGTATCAAGCAAAAGGATTCCAGAATCATTGTCAAGCGAATCAGCGATGGTTTTACGAAACAGCAACAACAAGCGGAAATCATAATGGAACACAAGCGTACTTGCAGTTACCCATTGATTGTGTGTGGCGACATGAATAATAGCGCTTTTTCTTATGTTTACCGAGTGATTAAAGGTAATATGCAAGATTGTTTTGAAGAAGCTGGTTCAGGATTCGGAAAAACATACAATTTTAAGCATTATCCGGCGCGTATTGATTATATATTTGCTGATAGTAAGATGAGTGTGAAAAGCTTTCAAAATTTCCCTGATTTCATCAATTCAGACCACATGCCTATTATGACCCGCGTGGCAGTGCATTAAAATGTAATTACAGTTTTTGCTTTAAAAGGTAATCCTTAGCATAGCGTCCTTCATTGAATAATAAATCCAGAATACTTAAATTGTTCAGATAGCCATGTTTTTCTTCAAAAACTTGTGGATACGTTTCGAATACAGTGGTGTCCTTCTTTCCGTTAGCTAATAGGCGTAAATCTTTATATTCAGAAGCTTCATGAAAATATTCGATGGTTTTTTGAGCTTCAAAATTCAAACCAAGACATTTTTTTACAATTTCAATGGTCTCTAAGTTTAAGTCCATTAAGA
>DATEDY010000378.1:0-12859 GCA_035281405.1 Flavobacterium sp. | reverse complement strand
ACTTAATTTACTGGCACAAAGTAAATTACAAGGAGTTGTCACCGACAACACAAGTGGTCAGCCTCTCCCTGGCGTTAACGTAATGGTAAAAGGAACAAATAATGGGGTTTCCACAAATTTTGACGGACAATTCACCTTGTCAAATGTAAAAAACGGAGACACCATTTTATTTAGTTTTTTAGGATTTAAAGAGCAAGCAATTACTTTCAACGGACAAAACAACATAACCGTCATACTACAAGAAGAATCCGCTAAACTGGATGAAGTTGTAGTCGTAGGTTATGGTAGTGTAAAAAAGAAAGATGCAACGGGATCTGCCTCTGTACTATCAGCTAAAGAATTCAACAAAGGATCAATAGTAACTGCCGAAAACTTATTGAATGGACGCATAGCGGGTGTTACCGTTAACACAAGTGGAGCGCCTGGTTCAGGTTCAGAAATACGAATTAGAGGAGGCTCTTCCTTATTTGCTAACAATGATCCTTTAATTGTTATTGACGGACTCCCAATAGAAAATAAGACTGCAACTGGAAGCACTTCGTTCTTGGCCTCATTAAACCCCAGTACCATTGAGTCGATAACAGTCTTAAAAGACGCTTCAGCGACAGCAATTTATGGATCTAGAGCTTCTAATGGGGTTATCATTATTACCACTAAAAAAGGGAGTAAAAATTTATCCGTTGAATATAATGTACAATATACCCTTGGTAAATTACATAAAACAGTTGATGTTTTAAACAGTTCCGAATTCGTTAACGCAATTGAAACTTACTTCCCAGACGAAACCAATCTTCTAGGTGTTGATGACCCTACAACTTCAGCAACGGACAATTTAGCAACTCCAGGAGTTATTGAAGGTAGAGTTATTTACAACACCAATTGGCAAAAAGAAATTTACAGAAAGACCACGGAGATGATTAATCAGGACCTTACTTTAAGAGGTCACTTATTCCAAGCAATTCCAACACGATTAACTTTAGGAAATACATTCCAACAAGGATTAAGACTGACAAACGAATTCACACGTAACACTATTGGACTAGCTTTAAACCCAACTTTATTCAAAGAACACCTTAAACTATCGGTGAACGCGAATTACTCCAATGAAAGAAACCGCTTTACCAATGGGGTAGAAGGAGGCGCTTTACGCTTCGACCCTACCAAACCAGTACATGACCCTGGTTCCATTTGGGGAGGCTATTTTGAAAACACCACAAGTCCAACCGAATTATCAAACACCGCTCGCAATCCTGTTTCTGAATTATTATTGAGAAAAGACAAAGGCCTTGTTAATAGAATTTTTGGTAATGTGCAATTGGATTACAAATTTCATTTTTTACCAGAATTAAGAGGAGTAATTAATGTAGGTTTAGATAGAACCGAAGGAGAAAGAACTCTTTTTATTCCAAAGTATGCAGGTACTGCTGACGGAAATGGAACAAGTTTCTCTGGAAAGTATGGCAACGATCAATTTGAAAGCTCTGAGTCTACTAACCAATTATTTGACGGTTATTTAGTATACAACAAACAAATCGGAAAATTGAATGTAGAAGCAACAGCCGGTTATTCATATCAAAAATTTGAATCTGAAAACTTTACCACAAGAAATAGACTAAACCCGAATACTCAACCCGAAAAAACTATTGATAGTGATTTGGTACTTATAGGTCTCTTCGGAAGAACCAATCTTAACCTAAACGACAAATACTTATTGACATTAACCTATAGAAGAGACGGTTCGTCCCGCTTTCCTGTTAGTGACAAATGGGGTAATTTCCCAGCAGCTTCTTTTGCATGGAAAATGAATAAAGATTTATTGAAAGAAGACAGTTTCATTTCTGACTTGAAGCTTCGATTAGGATGGGGTATTACTGGGCAACAGGATTTACCTATTGAAGCTAGAAATTATTATTTACCTATTTATTCTACTGGAGGTCCAAACTCACAATATTATTTTGGCTCTCAAATTTACCTTGTCGGAGTACCTTCACCATATAATCCTTTCATAAAATGGGAACAAACCACTACTTACAATGCTGGTGTGGACTATGGCATTATTAATAACAGAATTAACGGAAGTATTGATGTGTTCTACAAACAATCTGATGATTTATTAGCGAATGTCGCTTTCGCAGATGGCGGAAACTTCTCTAATGCCGGTTGGCAGAATATAGGAAGCTTTACTACAAAAGGTATTGAATTCAACATTAATGCCGAAGTAATGAAATCAGAAAACTTTAACTGGAATTTTAATCTTAATGCTACTAAATACGAAAGACGTATTAAAGAACTAGCTTTCGGAACAAACATTCCTGTTGGAGGAATCGGAGGTGGTACAGGTGCTAATATTCAAGTACACAGCGAAGGATACACACCAAATTCATTCTTTGTATACAAGCAATTATATGACGAAAACAACAACCCTATCGAAGGAGCATACGCAGATCTAAACAGTGATGGCATCATCAATAATGATGACCGATACATCTATAACAACCCTGATCCAGATTTCTTGTTAGGCTTCCAATCCAACATGACGTATAAAAACTTTGATTTTTCTTTTAATTTAAGAGCGAGTGTAGGAAATAGAATTTATAACAACGTTAATTCTTCTAGAGCACAATTAAATTTACTAAAAGACAATGCTTTCCTAGGAAATATCCCATCATCAGCATTGGAGACCGGATTCACAACAACATCTGATGTAATTTTATCGGATTACTATATTGAAAATGCATCATTCTTACGAATGGACAATGCAACCATAGGGTATACCATACCAAAATGGATTGATGGAAAAGCTACTTTGAGACTTAATGTGGGTGTACAAAATCCATTTGTTATCACAAAATATAGCGGACTTGACCCAGAAATCACTAGTGGAATTGACAATACAATCTATCCGAGACAAAGACAGATTTTATTTGGTGCAAACGTGAAATTTTAAAAATTAAACCATGAAAAAATTAAAATACAGCCTAATTTACATGCTTGGATTTGTAACATTTTTCACATCATGTACTGATGACTTGAATGTTACACCGGAGGACGACGATATTTTCCTATCCGAAAATTTCTTTTCTTCAAATGAATCCTACAAACAAGGCTTAGCTGGAATCTATGGTAACTTATCCCTTACAGGACTAAATGGTCCCGAATCATCAAACATTCAAGGTATTGATGCCGGAACAAGTCAATATGGCCGTTGTTTATGGTATATGCAGGATTTAGTTGCTGACCAAGCGATATGGAGTTATGAAAACGACCCAGGTGTTGGTGAAATCCAAAGAAATACCTGGAATGCCAACAATTCAATTTTAAGAGGCATGTTCGGAAGAGCAATGTTTCAAGTTGCTTTAGTAAATGAATATTTACGTCAAACTACCCCCGCAAAATTGAGCTCCAGAGGTGTAACTGACTCACAACTTTTAAGTGACATTGCTTTATATAGAAATGAAGTGAGAGTTTTAAGAGCTTTGGCATACTACCATCTAATGGATTTGTTCGGCAAAGCAGCTTTCGTAACTGAAAACGACCCAATAAACACCGCTGGTACAGAATACGACAGAGCCGAATTATTCAGTTATATTGAAAGCGAATTAACTGAAGTTATTCCAGCTTTAAAAGATCCGAGAGCCAATGAATACGGTCGCTTAGACAAAGCAATGGCGTGGATGATTTTAGCAAAAATGTACCTTAATGCTGAAGTGTATATCAACCAGCCTAAATATTCAGAATGTGTAACCATGTGTAATAATATCATGTCAGGCGGCTATACATTAGAAGCAAATTATCTTGATAATTTCAAAGCGGATAATCACACTTCTACTGAAATGATTTTTAGCATCCAATCGGATGGTATAGCAACTCAAAATTACGGCCCTACAACCGTTATGATTAATGGTCAGGTAGGTTCCATAGAGCAAAATGGCACTTCATTGGGAGTTGGTGCTAGTGGATGGGGCGGCGCTATTCGCTTGAGAAAACAATTTGTTCAAAAATTCGATGGTTTTCAATTCAATAATGATGAAAGAAAAACAATCCTATCTGCTGGTAGACCAATTGAAATCACATCGATCTCTACACAAAAACAAGGTTATGTTTTAGCGAAGTATTCGAACATCAGTTCTACAGGAGTTCCAGGATCAAATCAAACTTTTGTTGATACTGATTTCCCTTTATTCCGATTGGCTGACGTGTATTTAATGTATGCAGAATGTGCTATTAGAGGAGCAGGAAATGCTACGACTGCTCAAGGATTGATTTATGTAAATCAATTAAGAGAAAGAGCAAACAACGGCACTTCAGGAAACATCTTAGCAACAGATTTAACTTTAGATTTCATACTAGACGAAAGAGCAAGAGAATTACACTGGGAATCTCATAGAAGACAGGATTTAATCCGTTTTAACAAATTCACAGGAGGTTCTTACAATTGGACATGGAAAGGAAATAGCCAAAGTGGTATTGCTTTACCATCCCATTTTAACGTGTATCCCATACCGGCAGCAAGTTTAGCATCTAATCCTAATTTAACTCAAAATCCTAATTACTAATAAACTCATAGATTATGAAAAATATATATAAATATTTATCGATAAGCTTACTGGCATTTGCATTGAATTCATGTGAAGATGAAAATAATTTTAAAATCTTAGAACCTGAAGACGCTGCTTTCGAAATTGTAACTCCCTCAAGCGGAACCTCAATTATTTTATCAGAAACTACTCCAAACAATCCGGCAGTTACTTTCACTTGGCAACCTGCAGTTTATACTGTACCAACTGCAGTAACTTATACTGTTCAATTTGCTAAGAACGGAACCGATTTTGCTGTTCCTGTCGACATTACAGAATCGCCAACAACAAATGCTACTGTTAATGTCGCTGAACTGAACTTAAACTCATTACTATTAGGGGTTGCACCGTTTACTGAAGGCACTATTGATGTAAGAATTAAAGCGACAGTAGGCACAACAGGTGCTGAGCCTCAATACTCAAACGTAATTAACTTATCAGTTACACCTTTCGGATGTCTTAATCAATTTGGTGTAGGAGCAGGTTTAGTTGACGCAGGATGGAATTGGAACAGCCCAGTAGTAATGTTCTGTAATGACAATGTACTTACTTCAACAGTAAATCTTGCAAACGACACATTCCGATTCTTTACCACAGAAGGTGATTGGGGATCAGGAAGAAATTACCCATACTACACTGGAGCAGGTTATGTTATCAATTCTACATTAATTAATGCTAATGATGGAGACAGTAATTTCAGATTTACAGGAACTCCTGGCGCACATCGTTTGAAAATAGACGAAAACAACAAAACCATTACAGCTTTCCAAGGTACTTCTTCAAGCAATTCATTTTGGTTAGTAGGTGCAGCAACTCCCGGTGGTTGGAGCTGGACTGGAAACAATGAGACAGAATTGGGTAAAATCGACAATGGTGTGTACGAGGTACCAGTTGAATTAAAAAACAATGAAACATTCAGAGTTTGGCTTGCAAACGACGGAGGTGATAGTTGGGGCTCACCAAATAAAAATTATCCTAGTTATATAGCCGATGGTTATACTATCTCTGCTGATTTTGTTAACGCTAATGACGGTGACAGCAACTTTAGATATGTAGGCACAACTGCCGTAAAACGTTTCAAAATAGATACAGTTAATAAGACCATAACATTTAACTAAAATCACCAAAAGGCTGGTTAATCCAGCCTTTTTTATTTCAAATTCAACATGAAAAAATTTACACAAATCGTATTGTTTTTCATATCGATAGCTGCCTGGTCACAACAACAAACGGTTAGTTATAGTATCTCACCAAGCACTTTCGAAGAAAATCAATCCATAACTTTAACTTTTCAAGGTTCGTCTATCAATGAAGGAACTTGGGGAATTGTGGGTAATGCACTTTACCTATGGGCATGGTCGTATGACTTGAATGACACCAATAGCTTAGATTGTCCCACAAACGGTACTTGGACTTCATCAAACGAAACAAACCGTTTAACCTATAATTCAGGAAATGACACTTACACAATTACGCTTACCCCAACTAGCTTTTACAGCAGAACTGGGATTGGACGCATCGGTTTTTTGATTAAAGCCAAAAACGGTACAGGAGATAAAAAATCACAAGATATTTATGCGGAAGTAGGTACTTTTCAGGCAAATTTGACTTCACCAGCCCAAAATTCAAATACCATAATTTCATCTGGAGGCAATCTTACTGTTACTGCAAACAATACTAACGGAGCTGCAAACTATGTTTTATTCGCAAACGGAGTTCAAATTAACACATTTACTGGTAGCTCATACTCGTATAACGATACTGCTATTACAACCAATAAAACTTATGAACTCCTTATCACACAAGCAAGCGTGACGTTTTCAAAAAAATTCAATGTGATTGTCAATCCGGGCACTATCTCACAAGCTATTCCTATCGGACTAGTGGACGGAATTAATTACAATTCAGGAGATCCAACAAAAGCAACTATAGTGCTTAGCGCTCCTGAAAAAGATTTCGTTTATGTCGCCGGAAGTTTTAACAATTACCAGCCATCATCATCATATGCAATGAAAAAAGACCCGGTTTCAGGAAAATTCTGGTTGGAATTAACCGGATTAACACCAGGACAAACGGAAAATTATCAATATTGGGTGGTAGATACCACACCTATTGCCAATTCACCATCAGTGGTAAAAACTGCTGATCCATTCTCAACACTGGTATTATCTCCGTATGACGATCCTTGGACACCTGCATCAACCTATCCAAACATGCCGACATATCCTTCCGGTCAGGAAAGAGAAGTTACCGTACTGCAAACCGGACAAATACCTTATCCATGGATCAACACTTCTTTTACCAAACCCAAAAAAGAGGATTTGATTGTTTATGAAGCTTTGGTAAGAGATTTTGATGCTGATAGAAACTTTCAGGATTTAATCGACAAGATGGATTACTTCAAAAATTTAAAAATCAATGCCATCGAATTAATGCCTGTAATGGAATTCGAAGGTAATGAAAGCTGGGGGTACAATACCGCTTTTCACATGGCATTGGACAAACACTATGGCCCATCTGCTAAATTCAAAGAATTCATCGATTTATGCCATACCAATGGAATTGCTGTAATTTTAGATATTGCTTTGAATCATGCTTTTGGACGTAATCCCATGAACAGGATGTGGATGAAAGATCCAGACGGAGATGGCTGGGGCGATCCAAGTTCTGAAAACCCCTACTTCAATGAATTCCCTAGACACAGCTATAATGTAGGATCAGATTTCAACCATACTTTACCCTTAACAAAAGCCTATACCAAAAGAACCATCAAACATTGGATTGAGGAATACAAAATTGACGGTTTCCGCTGGGATTTAACCAAAGGGTTCACTCAAAACTGCATCGGAAGTGAATCTTGCACCAACTCCTACCAGCAGGATCGTGTGGATGTTTTAAAAGAATATGCTGATTACAGTTGGTCATTAGATCCAACCCATTATGTCATTTTTGAGCATTTGGGAACAGACAATGAAGAACAACAATGGGCTAACTACAGAGTAACTGGCGAACCTGATGGCATTTCAAAAGGAGTCATGATGTGGGGCAAAATGTCTGACGAATTTGCCACTTTAACAAAAGGATATAGCACAAGCATAATACGTGTAGGACACCTTAGTAGAGGATTTACATCTAAGCGCTTGATTGGTTATGCGGAAAGCCACGACGAAGAAAGAACGATGTATAAAAATCTAACCGAAGGGAATACTGCCGGCCACAATACCCGAAATTTAAACATCGCTCTAATGAGAATGCAAGCTATGGGTGCAATGCATTTATTAGTTCCTGGACCAAAAATGATTTGGCATTTTGGCGAACTGGGACATGATAACTCAATTTACACATGTACAGACGGTTCTGTTAATACCGGAGCAGATGCCACACCGGGTGATTGTAAATTAGCTACAAAGCCACAACCACAATGGACAAACAATTGGTTAGGAAATGCAAACCGAGGACCTCTTTATACTTTTTGGTCTAAATTAAATACATTAAAAATTAACGAAACTGTCTTTGAAGGCAATTACAGTATTTCTCCAGACGCAAACAATCTTAAACAAAGATTGTATGTTTGGGATGATGCTATTGCTCCAACTTCATTAAAAAATGTAGTGGTTTTGGCAAACTTTGACGTGGTAGATCAAAACATCATCCCCGATTTTCCTTACAATGGAACTTGGTATAATTTAATGGACAATTCAACATTGAATGTTGTTACTACAACCACGCCAATTACTATTCCGGCAGGAGGATTCAGAATCTACGGAAACCAACCGGCACAAAGTTTAGCCACTGACAGTTTCAATACTGCCGAATCCATTGCTTTATATCCAAATCCGTCCAAAGACTATTTCAACCTGTCAGAAGCAATCAAAACAGTGGATATCTACAATGTAACAGGACAATTGGTAAAAAGCTACAAAGGGGATTTTACCAGCGAATATAATTTCTCAGTATCCGATTTAAGAAAGGGAATTTATTTTGTAAAACTAACAGATGATGCAAACCATCAGGGAACTATCAAATTAATCAAGGAATAGTTACGTTTGCAATAGTTATGTTTGTATTAATAAAAAACCCGGGCAGCTTACCCGGGTTTTTTCATATATTTTAATGGCGATTACTCTACCTGATTGTCATCAATGTAAGTTTTATTACCATTCTTATTGATATAATACTTACCACCTCTTGGCCCTTCAAAAACCTTTTTATCATTGTACTTTCCAATCACTTTGTCTTTAGTGTTCGGATTCGCCTTTTCAGTAGTTTCTCTTTCTTTTTTAGCAACTGTCTTTTTCGTTTCAGTTTTCGCTTTCACAACTTTATCGTTAGCTTCAGTCTTAGCCGTTTTCGCTTTAGCTTTCGTTTTATCCGATTCATCTTTTACTTTAGCATCTGCTTTGTTAGCCGTCGCTTTTGCTTTGCCTGTAGCCGATTTCGCCTTTCCGGTAGTTGATGCACTGTTCTCTTTGGCTTTTACAGTAGCTTTCTCTGCTGTATTTTTAGCATCTTTAGCGTCGGCTTTTTTCGCAATGGCTTTTTCCTTAGCGTCTTTCGCAACTGTTTTTTTAGCTGCGGCTTTCTCTTTGGCTTCTTTTGTCTTTTCTTTCTTAGCCTCGGCTAATTCTTTTTTAGCTTTTTCAGCTTTGGCCTTCTCACGTTTCTCTTTGGCCACTTTTGCTTTTTCCGCTTTTTCAATTTCTGCTTTGGTTTTCTTTTCAGTAGCAGTTTCCTGAGCATAGAAGATGTTTGAGAAAACAAACACGAAACACAATACAAGTAACTTTTTCATTTTCAATTCGTTTAGATGTTATTACCTTAAAAATACTAATTTTTTTCAGCAAAAAACATTCCGAAATTAAAAATACGCTCTCAACTGTATATTCCCGGTATGAATCGTGTCAATGGATTCACTTTTACGTCCTTGGTAATTGATATTGACATCTAAAAACTGTGTGAGGCTTTTTTGCAATAACAAACGCCACGTACTGTTTCTGCCAGCCTGAAGTCCTTCTAGCATTTGAAAACCCACAGGTGAAAACTGATTCCCTGAAAATTGATTACTGACTAACGAAATTTCTCCGTTAAGAGTCAGTTTTTTTTCTGTCGCCACATTAAAAGACAATCCAAAAGTATGCTGCTGCAAGGATTCAAATCCGTTCTTCTGATTTTCTTTGTTCTGATACTCATAAAAAAGATCCAGACTCGCATTTTTATTGAATAAATAGGATATTTTAGGTTCAACCTGTTGTCCTTTTATATCGAAATTTCGGGTAGCATAATTCTCAGAAGTAGCGCCGGTCGTAAAATTTTTACCTGAAACAGAAAACAACCAAGTCTTTTTTAACAAATGTTGGTATTGCAATTGATGGGAACTATTTTCCGCTTCTTGTGCTCCTGATGACTGCAGGCTTTTGATTTTGTTGGCAATGAAAGTATAAGTAAGTGAATGCTTTTGCTTCCCGCGATTGTAAAACAAACTGTTTCTGAAACTTGAATTCAACCCCAACAAATCATCACTGTTTTTCCCAAACGGATTCAAATCAAAATTATCGGCATCTCTCCGAATTTTTCTTTCTATCAAATACGAGGACTGATTATAAAAATGGGAAAGTAATTTCTTAAATCCTGTCTGGTTTTGCCAAAGCAGCGGACTTAAAGTCAGCGACTGTGAAAACTTATTCTGATGGGTTTTTATAAAAATCTGATTCGGTAAAAACACTTTAACATATTTTGCCTGATCAGGAAACAAAGCAACTTCAAATTCCTGAATCTCCTGTATCCCATTGTTATTGTAATCATTCCAGGCATAAATTCCCCGTCCCGGTTCTACTTCCAAAAAGGTAAACTCTTGCTGTGGAAGTGTTCCGGATGTAGTTTCATAAGTAGTCGTAGTTTGTATTAACTGATTGAAAAAACGGTCGTTGTACAAAATTCTCGAATTCAAGGAAGGCTCATCTCCTCTGGCATCTTTAAATCTTAGATTGCGGTAATTCACAAATACGGACAAATCACTTTTATCGGTTTGTATCAATTTCGACTTGATGTAATACGATTGCGAGGTATTCACTCTTTTCAAGGCGCCCAACTGCAAACTGTCATTCACCCGGTTCAGATAACCCAATTCCATAAAAACTTTGGTGGAATCACCTCGACCAACGAATGCACCAACTTCAGTGAATTTCTGACTCAAATCAGTCAATAGTTGTGTTGTTTTATCTTTTTCCTGATTGTCTTCCAAACGAAGACTTCCTCCAACCCAATTCTTTTTAAAATGAAGCTTCGTCAGTGTTTGATTACGAAAGAAATTGGATTCAGCGACATTACTTTTACTTTTCATCCAACTACCTTCGTTCGTAAATAGCCAATTCTTAGTCTTATAAAACCCCGAAACCACATGACGTTTTCCTGAAAAACTTTCCGAAAAATCCAATTGCTCCAATTGGTACTTCCAATTTGACTGTCCTCCCAAAGAAAACTGCAACCCGGTAACTGCTAAACTCTGATTCCCCAAAGGATTCAACAAATTCCAGTCTCTGTCAAATTCTATGGCAAACAATCGTTCAATAGTCTTAAAGTTCTTCTGTATCAATTGATAGTTACCAAAAGCATCCAATGTCCATTTCTTAGTCCACAAACGTTGTTTGAAATTGATTTTTCCAGCTAATCCCCTATTATCCTTATCGTCTATTTCCGAAAATAAATTCTTATCGTTATTGCTCACACCTATTTCAAAATCGGCCGACGTTTTCTCATTAGGATTGTACTTACCCATCACCGTTGCAATTTGTATCTTTGTTGGGGCGATCAATCGGATTACCGGTTCATAATTCCCTTGAGGTACTCCGGAGATGGGAGCAACATATTCAAAAACACGTCCATTGGTGATAGTACTGGAAATAATGTAATTCCCGACATTATTTCCTACAAGACTAAACTTCACATTGTAAAGTTCATCATTCGGATTGGTGGAATATTCAAAAGCATCCACGCCATCTATAACCACTTTTCTGTATAAAATTTTATTTTCAGAATACGATTCTTCCACAGCAGATGGCGCATTCATCAAACTACTGTCGTCTCCGGCAGCAGCCAAAATCTGCACTTGCTCTTCCGATAAGTTTTGTTGCACCGGCTGATTTTTGACATCATTCTCGGAATACACATAACCTGCCAAACTCCATTTCTCCTGCTCATGATTCACACCGGCATACGTTACAAATCGGGTATAACTTCTATCCGAATATTGGTATTCAATACTGATCCGCATTTCTGATGTAATCGGAAACAGAGAAGTGAAAATGACTTCACCGGCATTGTAATCAATAATGTAATCCTTGTTTTCTCCGCGTTGTAGTAATATCCCGTTCACATAAACACGCTCAGAACCCGAAATGACCAAAATATACAATTCCCCATTGGAACCTCTCAGCTTATACGGTCCTTGATTGCCTTCCTGACCAACAAATGTACTCTTAGCATATTGTCCACGCACTAACGCTCCCGAAGCATACACCTCAGTCTTCTTTTCAGGCGTTCCAAAAATAAAATGTGTAGCCAGCCCTTGCACTTTCTTATTGAAATTTAAAAATTTCGATTTTCGGTTTTCAAGAAATAAATCACCGCCACGAACATTCCATCTATCAGAAAACAATTCAATGAAAATCTGATCAAACTCATCCAATCGTTGTGAATAACCACCCTCCTGCAACGGAATATTACTGTCCTGAATAGAAGCGCGCAAACTCACTTTGTCAGATAATTTTCCGGTAATCTGTAAATCCAGATTAGAGTTTACTGAAGTATTTTGATTGTTACCAATGGTAATTCCTCTGGAAATACTTCCTGAAGTATTCAATCCGTCAAAAGGCGTGGTTTTACGTACAGAAGCATTGGAAACCTGATACAGTTGACCCAATGCATTCGAATTACTCACTACTCGGCTCTTATCGTAAATCGTATACTCTTTGGTTAAAAATTCAGGAAACTTTAAATAGCGTACGGTCAGTGTATCGGCTGATTTAAAATCATTCTTAAAAACTAAAAGACTCTTTTGAAAATCTATTGTATAGAAAGTAGTATCAACCGCTTCGCCTTTGGCATCCAACAACTTGAAAAAACTTCGATTGATACTCACACTGTCAATCTGAATGCTGTCTTTAACGGCTATAATTTTTTTGGATTGGTACGGAGTTTCTTGCGCCAATAAGTTTATCGACCATAAAAAGAAAAGAAAAACTACATAAAAAGCAGGCTTTTTAGTCATATAGAAAAAACTCCAA
>DATEDY010000377.1:0-2453 GCA_035281405.1 Flavobacterium sp. | reverse complement strand
TATTGGATACCAAAAATGCTCAAATAGTCTGCAAATTGTCAACACAAAAATTTTTGCCGATCAGAAGTAAAAAATTAGAGTTTTTAAATGATAGTTCAGGGATTGAGTTGACAAAGAACGGCTTTCAGTTTTACAATCATTCCATGAGATCGGGATATTACTGTCAATTCAGATATAATCCAACGGAAAATAAAATCCAACTCATTGGGATGAGTAGATATAATTTGGGTGATGCAATGCAAAATGGCAGTGGAGAATCCAGTGTTAATTTATTAACGAATAATTATATTGGTGAATGGATTCGTTTTGATGAAAAAGTTCAGAAACATGTCAAGGTTCCAACTATAAAAAAAACCTATAAGATTACAAAAGTTTATTTAGAAGATTTCAGCGTAGAGCAACCTGATGCTTTTGTTGATTTTTGTGACAATTTAAGAAACATAAATGTCTATAAATAAACAACTACAAACAAAGAATTGTACTTAAAACAGATAAAATTCAACAAATGTTATGAAAAATAAAATCTCACTCCTAGTTGTCTTACTAACAGTATTAACAAGTTGTGCTACTGTAAATATAAAACCTTCAAAAGTTCCTGTAGAAACGAATTTCAGCTCTAAAAATTCGAATGGATTGGTAATCGGAACAGTTACTTTTGTACATTCAAAAAAGAAATCACCGTATGACAGCTATAAATTTCATCTTACGTATCAAAGTGATGATGTAAAAGAAGTAAAAAGTAATTCTGCTTATTTCGCTGTTAACGTCAATCAATTTAATGGAAGATTCAATGGAGAATTAAATGAAAGTAAAACCTTTCCGTTTGTACTTGAACAGAAACCCGGCACCTATAATTTTGACGGATTATGGTTTTTTTGGAATGGAGGGATGATAACGAACGAATATAGGAATCTAACAAGGTTTAGTTTACCATTTACGGTAGAACCTTCAAAAATAACCTATATCGGAAACATTATTGTTTCTGTTGAAAATGAGTCTAATCCAAGGGTTGAAATTACAGACGAATTGGAAAGTAATATTAGTTATTTCAAGGAAAAATATCCAAAAATTGATTGGGATTTAGTCACCAACAAAAGTATCAAGAATGGAGATCACGGAAACGGCTTTATAAAGTTAAATCATTAAATTACTTAGTACCAGCTTTTGTATAAACAGAAGCTGATTCAATATTTCGTTGAACAGAAAGAGTTTAACCCTGTAAGTAATTAAGCCAATCGCATTTCCAGTATTCACTTTACTTTCCAGAGAAATGTTCAGTCTAAAGTAATTAACAATGATGAAAATATTGATACTGAAGTTCCGATTACAAAATCATTTGGTGGTCGAAACTTGGAGGCTGAATCATAATCAACGGTTTCTATTTTTCTAAATCTTACAGGTTCATCCTGTGATGTGTGTTAGTTTACTCAGGATATCTATGAAAAGTCTTTACAGAAACATGGAATTACAACAAAACTGGGAACGTATGAAAAAGACAATGCAATTATTACTTTTGCAACCGTAACATACTATCTCATTATCACACATCCATACTCATATCAAAATTGGAATCACTCGGCCACTTTCTATTTGAACTATTAAAGATTAGCATTTTAGGCTATGTTTATGCAACTATTTTATTCTGGATTTACAAGTATTTCCTAAAGAACAAGTTCCCTGCAAGGTTAGAAAAATGGATGCATTCCAAAAAGCAGCTTTGGGTTTCTATTTCCTTATTACTATTACTTTACCTGTTTACTCCATATGGATATCACGGTTTAGGAGACAGTGCAAGAATTCCGATTAGTTTTGGCAAAGCAATCAACAATACCAATTGGACTGAATATGCCAGCCTGACAGGAGCAACAAGCAATGATACAGACATTGAATTCACTCACTTTAAAATAGTGAATAATACATTGTGTGCCAATTTGAGTAGTTCTTTTTATAGCTATAAAAATGATTATTTTACTTATGATATTAATTCAGGGAAGTTACAGGAATTTGAAACTGAAAGGGATTATAATAATTTTGCTACAATTGAAAAATTACCCAAATCGGACGAATTAAAAAGTTTCGAAGACAATTACAGCGATTATTGGCACGGATGGCGATTATTTTTGTTACCCTGATTCCTATTTGTATATTTGAGTAAACTAAAACTAAAAAACTATGAAACGTTTATCTTTCGTATTGCTTGTCTTTGTATCTTCAATGCTATTTTCTAATACTTCAGAGGCGAGAACACTTCTTATGCCGACAGTACAAGAAACTGTTTTTACAACTGTTATTGAAATCGTTAAAGAAGTTAACGACCCTTTAATTATCATTGATGGCAAAGAGGCTTCTAAAACGGATTTAGACCAACTCGATCCCAATATTATTGATTCTGTAACCGTATTGAAAAGCGAAAAAGCAATCGAAAAATATGGAGAAAAGGGAAAAAACGGTGT
>DATEDY010000376.1:0-4850 GCA_035281405.1 Flavobacterium sp. | reverse complement strand
GCTTATAGCTTTAATTGCTCAATTAAATAGTGTTCCTACTGATTCATTGATTCTTGGGAATGGATCTTCTGGCTTAATTATGAGATTCTTAGGGGAGCTTTCAAAGCACTATAATAGAATTGTTACACCAAATCCAAGTTTCGAACTATTTGATATTTGTCCAAAATTGTTCGATCTAAACCATATTAATTGGGATTTTAATCATGAATTAGATTACGATTATTCGGGGTTTCCTAGAGGTAAGAATTCAATTTATGTGTTTTGTACACCAAACAATCCAACAGGAACTTTAATTGATCCTATATTTGTAGAAACTGAAATAGCTAACGATCCATCTAGTGTTTTTTTAATTGATGAGGCCTATGCAGAATTTGCGAATGATTCCTACGCACATTTGACTCAAAAATATAACAATGTCATTGTTTTAAAAACTTTCTCGAAAGCTTTAGGAGCTGCATCAATTCGATTAGGGTATGCTATGTGTTCAGATGCTATCAAGTACTTATTGAAAAAAGATGATCTTCCCTTCAAGTTCTCACCGTTTACTATCATTTCTGCCAAAGTATTACTAAATAATTTTGAGAAAGTTATTCAACCTAGAATTGAAAGAATTATTGAAGCTCGTGAAAAAATGTTTCAAACTTTAAATGAAATGCTTTTAGAGGGAGATGTTAAGGTTTCTAAATCTCATGGAAATTTTATTCCAATACGGTTTTACAATGAGAACTTAAAGAATGAATTTATACAGCGATGTACTGATTCAGACATAATAATTGGTAAAGTTAGAAATTCACCTAATTTTTTTCGAATAACAATCGGATCAGAAAAAGAAAATACTAAAATCATTCGAATTATAGAAGGTTTAGTTTTAAAGCCTATTTTTATAGACGATGAAGTACAATAGTTGATTACTCAGTATTCTATAAATATACAAGGAAGTCCTAATGGGCTAAAGTCTTTTAAAGTATAATACAAGTGCGTTAATAATTTAATATCCTTTACATATTAAAACAAAAAGCCGGAACAATTGCTCCGGCTTTTTTTATAAACTATAAACTATTAATATTTCAATAATTCCAGCAATTCTTTTTCGAAACGTCCTTTAGGCAAGTATTGGTCTTCTAACGATTTCATAAACGGAATAGCACTTTCCAAACTTCCAACTCTTTTTACAGGAGCATCCAAATGTTCAAAACAGTTTTCCATGATCATTGCAGAAATGTCGCTCGCAATACCTCCAAACAAAGAATCTTCCTGAAGAATAATTACTTTATTGGTTTTCTTAACTGACGCGTAAATAGCTTCGGTATCCAATGGTTGTAATGATCTTAAATCTAATAAATCTGCAGAAATCTCCGGATTATTGGCTAAAGTTTCCAAAGCCCAGTGAACACCTGCGCCAAATGAAATAATCGTTACATCATTTCCTTCTTTTAATAACGAAGCTTTACCTAATGGTAATGTATAGTAATCTTTAGGTACATCCTGATAAATACTTCTGTACAACTGTTTGTGCTCGAAGAACATCACAGGATTAGGATCGTTAATAGCAGTATTTAATAATCCTTTCGCATCATAAGGAAACGCAGGGTAAACCACTTTTAATCCTGGAGTTTTTGTAAACCATGCTTCATTGGTTTGTGAGTGGAAAGGTCCAGCCTGAGTACCACCACCGCAAGGCATACGTACCACTACATCTGAGTTTTCCTGCCAACGGTAGTGTTGTTTTGCTAAAAGATTCACAATTGGATTGAATCCAGTCGAAACGAAATCGGCAAACTGCATTTCAACTACCGCTTTATAACCATTAATTGATAATCCGTTAGCTGCTGAAACGATAGCACTTTCGCAGATTGGCGTATTACGCACACGCTCTTTGCCAAACTGCGCTACAAAACCATCAGTGATTTTGAAAGCACCACCATATTCAGCAATGTCCTGTCCCATAATTACCAAATTCTCATGGCGTTCCATCGACTGACGCAAGCCATTAGAAATAGCATCAATTACACGGATATTTTCTAATTCATCAAAATGATCAATATGTTCGTATTCCCATGGACGGTATACATCGTTCAATTCTTCGTCCAAATCAGCAACGATAGCCGGTTCTTCCTGTACTTTAGCCCAATCAGTATCTATTTCTTTTTTGATATCAGCACGGATAGCTTCATCTTCTTCATCAGTAAGTACAGCGGTTAATTTTAAATACTTTCTGTAATTCTCCACAGGATCTTTTTCAGCCCACATATCCATCAATTCCTGTGGCACATATTTAGTTCCACTCGCCTCTTCATGTCCGCGCATACGGAAAGTCATGAATTCCAATAATACAGGGCGCGGATTTTCAATCATCGATGCTTTCAATTCACTAATCAAATTGAAAACTTCCAAAATATTATTACCGTCCACCACATGGCTTTCCATTCCGTAGCCCACACCTCTGTCGGCTAATTGCTTACAACGGTATTGTTCGTTTGTTGGTGTTGATAATCCGTAACCGTTATTTTCGATTACAAATAATACAGGTAAATCCCATACTGAAGCAATATTTAATGCTTCGTGGAAATCGCCTTCCGAAGTCGCTCCTTCACCAGTAAATACAGCGGTTACCTTACCGTTTTGTTTTAGTTTATTAGCCAAAGCAATACCATCAGCAATACCCATCTGCGGACCTAAGTGCGAAATCATTCCAATGATTTTATATTCTTGGGTTCCGAAGTGGAAACTACGGTCACGTCCTTTGGTAAAACCATTCGCTTTACCCTGCCATTGCGAAAACAATCGGTGTAAAGGAATGTCACGGGTAGTAAAAACACCTAAATTACGGTGCATTGGTAAAATATATTCATCTTTGTCTAAAACCGAAGTGATACCCACTGATATCGCTTCCTGACCAATTCCGGAAAACCATTTGGATACTTTACCCTGACGGATAAGAATCAACATCTTTTCTTCTATTAATCTAGGTTTCAGTAACTTTTTATATAAATCTAAAAGCTGCTCGTTGGTTAAGTTCTTTCTTTCGAAGTCCATTTTTGTATGGTTTTTTAAATCGCTCCCAAAATTAAAAAAAAATAACAGATATATCCGGTTTTGTGATATTTTTTAAGAATGTTGATAACTTTTAAAATAGATATAATTTAATTATATTTACATTTGTCAAATAAGGTTTTATCCTGAAAAAAGTTATTAACAAAAACTAAGTACAATGCAAAACATTCCAAGTGTTGACTTACGTGATTTCCTATCGGACGACCCGGTACGTAAACAAAAATTTGTAAATGAAATCGGAAAAGCCTACGAAGAAATAGGTTTCGTAGCATTAAAAGGTCACTTTTTAGATGACAAATTAGTAGAAGACTTATACGGTGAAGTCCGTAACTTCTTTGGTTTACCTCTTGAAGTGAAAGAAAAATACGAAATCCCTGGGATTGGAGGACAAAGAGGTTATGTATCTTTTGGTAAAGAACATGCTAAAGGTCGATCAGCCGGTGATTTGAAAGAGTTTTGGCATTTTGGCCAATACGTGAGTGAAGGTTCAAAATATGCAGACGAATATCCTGCAAATGTTGAAGTAACCGAATTACCAAAATTTAACCAGGTTGGAAAAGAAGCTTACCAGATGCTTGAAAAAACTGGTGTATATGTATTAAGAGCTTTAGCTATTTATATCGGATTGGATGAGTTCTACTTTGACCAGTACATCAAAGACGGAAACAGTATCCTCAGACCCATCCACTACCCTCCTATCACTGACGAACCAAAAGACGGAGCAGTACGTGCCGCCGCTCACGGTGATATCAACCTAATCACCTTATTGATGGGTGCTCAAGGAAAAGGATTACAAGTACAAAACCATGACGGTCAATGGATTGATGCCATCGCTGAACCGGATGAATTAGTAATCAATGTGGGAGATATGTTGTCTCGTCATACCAACAATAAATTAAAGTCAACCATTCACCAGGTAGTGAACCCTCCTAGAGAATTATGGGGAACTTCCCGTTTTTCCATTCCGTTTTTCATGCACCCTGTAGGTGACATGTCATTAAACTGTCTGGATAAATGTATCGATGAGAACAACCCTAAATTATATGAAGACATCACAGCAGGTGATTTCTTATATGAGCGTTTAGTTGATTTAGGTTTAATCAAGAAATAATAAATTTCAATAATTTAAAATTCCAAATTCCAACTCGTTTGGGATTTGGGATTTTTTCTTTTTTGTAATTTTACACAACTATGGATTTACAAGACCAATTAAAAAACTTATTCCCTGATCATATTCCTTCCAATGAACCGGAAGAAGTTGAAGAAACAGATCATGAATTATATGTTCAAAAAGAACCTATGATTTGTAAGTATGAGAAAAGAAAAGGGAAACCCACCACCATAATCGAAGGATATGAAGGTGAAGATGAAGACTTTAAAATACTCGCTAAAGAAATCAAGACCAAGTTGAGTGTTGGAGGCAGTTTTAAAGACGGAAGCATCATTATTCAGGGAGATTACCGTGATAAGATTATGAACATTTTAAAAGAAAAAGGATTTAAAATAAAACGCGTAGGCGGATAATAAGAGATACAATGAGCGAAATTAAATCATCAGAATTAATTCTGAACCCAGACGGAAGTGTTTACCACTTAAATTTAAAACCGGAACATATAGCACACGATATCATCTTCGTAGGTGATCAACACAGAGTAGAGAAAATCACAAAATTCTTCGACTCAATCGAGTTTTCAACACAAAAAAGAGAATTCAAAACCCAAACCGGAACATTAAAAGGGAAAAGAATCACGGTGATGTCAACCGGAATCGGTCCAGACAATATAGACATTGTAATG
>DATEDY010000375.1:0-15508 GCA_035281405.1 Flavobacterium sp. | reverse complement strand
CGGTTCAATTCCCTGTGCACAGTGTACATCAAACGACACACAGGCATCTCCCAACAAACGCGCCGATTGCAATATGTTTGCCGCCATCATGGGTTTAAAAACATTGAGTTCATAATGTCCTTGCATTCCGCCAACGGCAATGGCCACATCATTACCCATTACCTGTGCGCATACCATCGTAAGTGCTTCACATTGGGTTGGATTAACTTTCCCCGGCATGATAGACGATCCCGGTTCGTTTTCAGGAATTAAAATTTCTCCGATTCCTGAGCGCGGACCGGAAGCCAGCATACGGATATCATTCGCAATTTTGTTCAGTGACACAGCCAATTGCTTCAAGGCTCCGTGGGATTCCACAATAGCATCATGAGAAGCCAAAGCTTCAAACTTATTGGGAGCAGTCACAAAAGGTTGACCGGTGAATTGTGCAATGTACTCTGCCACCTTAACATCATAACCTTTTGGCGTATTCAATCCGGTGCCCACAGCAGTTCCGCCAAGCGCTACTTCCGCCAAATGAGGTAAGGTATTTTTGAGCGCTTTCAATCCGTAGTCCAATTGAGCAGCATAACCTGAAATTTCCTGACCTAAAGTTAGTGGTGTAGCATCCATTAGGTGTGTGCGGCCTATTTTCACAACATGCTTAAATGTAACTGCTTTTGCTTGCAATGTGTCACGCAATTGCTCAATTCCGGGAATGGTAGTTGCTACAATCATTTTGTAAGCAGCTATGTGCATTCCGGTTGGAAAGGTATCGTTCGAGGATTGTGATTTGTTTACATCGTCATTGGCTTTGATGAATTGTTCGCCTTCTCCAATCTTATGTCCGGCCAAAACCTGGGCGCGATTGGCAATCACTTCATTCACATTCATGTTGCTTTGTGTTCCCGAACCCGTTTGCCAAATGACCAATGGAAATTGATCGTCCAACTTTCCGGCTAAAATTTCATCACAAACCGCACTGATGGCATCTCTTTTTTCAGCAGAAAGCACTCCTAAATCGCAATTGGCATGTGCCGCTGCTTTTTTTAAATAAGCAAACCCTTCAATGATTTCTTTCGGCATGGATGCTGAGGTGCCAATCTTAAAATTGTTTCGCGATCTTTCCGTTTGAGCTCCCCAATATTTATCTGCCGGAACCTTTACTTCACCCATGGTGTCTTTTTCGATTCTGTATTCCATTTTTTAGTTTTTTTATATAATTCAGCCTAAAACTGAATCATAAAATTACATTTATTATAAGAAACACGAAACTTTGGGCGTTATTAACTTCATATAAAGAAATTCTTTGTTATTTTTACCCCAAATAATTTTTATTGTATGAGTTCATCTTTTGAAAAATTTCAAAAACGCAGACTAATTACCTCTTATTTTTCTGTGGTATTGAGTGTATTTTTAGTACTTTTTATGTTGGGTTTACTGGCTCTTTTCGTAGTAAATTCAAGAAAACTGTCTAATGATTTCAAGGAAGGCATCGCGATGTCTGTTTATTTCAAAGATGAAGCGCAAGACACCACGCTACAAAAATTCGGCGACAGCCTGAAAGCAACAAAATTTGCTAAAACAGTCGATTTTGTCACTAAAGATGAAGCTGCAAAAACGCACTCTGACATTATCGGGGAAGATTTCATGGAGTTTTTAGGAGTAAATCCACTTCAAAATTCATTCGACATCCATATTAAAGCCGCTTATGTGGAAAGTGACAGTATTGCTAAAATTGAAGCAAAATTAAGAGAGAACAAATTGATTTCTGATATCATTTACGATAAACAATTGGTGAAAATGGTGAATGAAAACGTGAAAAAAGCCAGTATGTGGATTTTAATCATCAGTGGTTTTTTAACGGTAATTGCCGTTTTACTAATCAACAGTTCATTGCGTTTATCAATCTATGCCAACCGATTCATCATTAAAACCATGCAAATGGTAGGGGCTACAAAAGCGTTCATCAGAAAACCATTCATTTGGAGAAGTGTGAAATTAGGTATGATTGGTGCAGGAGTAGCGATTATTGCTTTATTAGGCGTCTTGTTCTACGTGGATTCCAATTTTCCAAATTTAGGGATCATGGAAGATAAATTTTCAATCATCATGATTTTACTGGGTGTTTTCGGAGTAGGAATTTTAATTACCTGGTTGAGCACTCACTTCGCAACACAACGTTTCCTGAATTTAAGAACAGACGATTTGTATTAAAAAATATAAAATGGAAGATAAAAAAAACGAATTTCTTTTCGATAAGGTAAATTATAAGTTTCTTTTGATAGGAATAGCGGTTATTGCTGTTGGTTTTATACTAATGACAGGTGGTGGCAGCGATGACCCAAAGGTTTTCAATCCCGATATTTTCAATTTCAGAAGAATCCGATTGGCACCAACAATGGTTTTAATCGGTTTCGGAATTACCATCTATTCGATCTTTAAAAAAACAACTAAATAATCTACAGTATCAGGTACCAGTTGCTTAACTGAGACCGAAAACTGCTTCTGAATACTTATCCATGGAAATCTTACAGGCCATACTAATTGCTATTGTAGAAGGCTTAACCGAATATTTACCGGTTTCTTCAACAGCACACATGATTTTTACCAGTTCGTACTTCGGCATACAAGAAGATGACTTTGTAAAATTATTCCAGGTTTCAATTCAATTCGGTGCCATATTAGCTGTTGTAGCGCTATACTGGAAGAAGTTTTTTGATTTTTCAAAATTGCATTTCTTCATCAAACTGGCTTGTGCAGTCATTCCTGCATTGGTTTTGGGCAAATTATTCGATGATAAAATCGAAGCCGTTCTGGGCAATCCAATTCCTATTGCTATTGTATTAATTGTTGGTGGATTTGTTCTATTATTTATTGATAAGTTTTTCCAAAATCCAACTATCGCTACCGAAGAAGAAATATCAGTTAAAAAGGCTGTGGTAATTGGTTTCTGGCAGTGTTTGGCCATGATGCCGGGAACAAGCCGTAGTGCCGCATCCATCATTGGTGGTATGCAACAAGGTTTAAGCCGACATGCAGCCGCAGAGTTTTCGTTCTTTTTAGCTGTTCCAACCATGCTGGCAGTAACTTGCTATTCGGTATTTATAAAAACATACGAACACAGTCAAATGAAAGGCTACGAGCTGATTTTACAATCCAAAGAAACCATTACCATGTTCTTAGTGGGTAATCTGGTTGCTTTCATTGTAGCCGTCCTTGCCATTAAATTTTTTATTGGTATCATCAAACAATACGGCTTCAAACCGTGGGGATGGTATCGTATAGTAGTGGGAATAGTTCTTCTGGCTTATTTCTCTTTAAACAAGTAAGGTAAATGACCAAACAACAACTGATACTTTTATATGCAATTTCAATTATTGCTGTTGCTGTTACTTTTTTTCTCAAACCAATCCCACAAGATCCAAATTATCATCTGTTTTCCAACAACAATACACTCTTTTTAATTCCTAATTTCTGGAATGTAATCTCGAATTTGCCTTTTATCATTATCGGATTAATTGGATTAGTCAAAATGATCCCAATTCAAAACTATGCTCTTAAGTCAAATTACATTTGGTTTTTTGTTGGAATTGTATTGACAGGTTTCGGATCGGGTTATTATCATTGGAACCCGAATAGTACTAGCTTAATTTGGGATCGATTACCAATGACAATTTCATTTATGTCGTTCTTATCGATTATAATCGGAGAGTTTATCAATAGTGCTTCAGGAAAAAAGCTTCTGTATCCAATGCTTTTAGCAGGATTATTATCAATCGCATATTGGGTATCTTCAAACGATTTAAGATGCTATGCCCTAATCCAGTTTCTACCCATCTTATTAATATTGAACATCTTGTTTCTCTCCAAAAAAGAGCAACGGTATAAAAAGTATTTTTGGTTGATCATTGTTTCCTATGCTCTAGCCAAGTTCTTAGAAAGTTATGATTCGGTGGTATACCGTATTACAAACGAAATAATAAGTGGACACTCCCTCAAACATTTTGCCGCCGCGGTAGGGCCATTTCTTTTTTATAAATTTGCAGACCGCAAATTCAAATCGGAGGACTAAAATGCAAGATATAAATAAACTTACACCAGAAGACATATTAAACGGTCAGGTTTTACTGATTGACAAACCACTGACTTGGAGTTCCTTTCAGGCGGTAAACAAATTAAAATACACATTAAAAAACCGCTTGGGTCTTCCGAAGAAATTCAAAATAGGTCATGCGGGTACTTTGGATCCTTTAGCAACGGGATTGCTAATTGTTTGTACTGGTAAATTCACCAAAAAAATCACTGAAATTCAAGCGCAAACCAAGGAATACACAGGAACAATAGTGGTTGGTGCGACAACTCCTTCCTACGATTTGGAAACGGAAATCGATGCGACCTTCCCTACTGAACATATTACCGAAAAATTGATTCATGATGCAGTACAACAGTTTTTAGGGGAAATAGACCAAAAACCGCCTGTTTTTTCTGCAATCAAGAAAGATGGAAAACGCCTGTATGAACACGCCCGCGCAGGTGAAGAAGTGGAAATTACATCTCGTAAAACCACCATCTATGAGTTTGAAATCACCCGAATCGCCCTACCTGAAATCGATTTCAGAGTACAATGCAGCAAAGGAACTTATATCCGTTCGTTAGCCTATGATTTTGGACAAGCGCTACAATCAGGAGGACATCTCTCAGCTTTACGTCGTACTAAAATTGGCGATTACTCGGTTGAAAACGGAATCACTCCCGATACATTTGACCAATTACTACCGAAGTAACCCTAACTTTATATTTTTTGATGCCCCAATTGCTCCAAATGTTCCATTAAATCAGCTAATTCTCGTTGGGTACTCAGTCCTTTATCATTGAAATACCATAATTGCAATTCCGTTTTAGCAGTTTCATCCACTACACCATACTGTGCTTTATAACTTTTGATGAGGTGAGTTGCGCCTTCCGGTCTTGGTCCCCAGGTCGCTTTAACTTCTAATGTATTGGCATCCAGAATAATTACTTTCGGAACAGATTTACTTCCATTGGTCAGAAATAGATTCATTAACGCTTCATTTTCGTCCCTAAAAACCAATTTTAAGCTAATTCTATCCGAAACTGAAGATATTTTAAATAAAATCGGAACAATTTGCGCCGCATCGCCACACCAACCCTCGGTTAGTGTCAGCCACACATACTTCTTCTTCAAGTTGTGAATTTTCTTGGCAACTGTCTCGTCAGTAGAAATGGTTTTGTCCAACCTGTTCATTCGGGTTTCGTTCAGCTTACTGTAATGTAGTAGCTCTTCTGTCTGTTCGTTTCCTGATGATTTACCTTCTGCCAGCAAATCGGAAACAATTTTACGATACTCAGGATAAGAATAACTATTCAAAAAACTCTGCGCTATTTCCGTTTTCATTTCCATTATAATTTGATGTAAATTTACGATTAATTAAAAGCTCAATAGATAACTAAAGCCACAAAATATGGAAAAAAAGCGTTGCGCCTGGTGTGAAAAAGATGACTTATACCGCAATTACCACGATAAAGAATGGGGAAATCCAGTATATGACGATGAAACTATCTTTGAATTTTTAGTATTGGAAACCTTCCAGGCTGGACTAAGCTGGTACACGATTTTGGCCAAACGTGAAAACTTCAGAAAGGCTTTTGACAATTTCGATTACAAAAAAATAGCCACTTACAATGAGGCTAAAATAGAAGCATTAAAAGAAGATGCGGGAATTATCCGAAACGGACTCAAAATCAAAGCTACCGTTACCAATGCGCAGGCTTTTATAAAAGTGCAGGAGGAATTTGGGACTTTCTCTAAATACATCTGGGACTTCGTGGACGGAAAACCAATTGATAACAATCCTAAAACCTTAAAAGAAGTGGCGGCCACCACCGAAATCTCTGACAAACTAAGTAAAGATTTGAAAAAACGCGGATTCAAATTCGTGGGTTCCACCGTAGTATATGCGCACATGCAAGCCACTGGAATGGTCAACGATCACGTGGAAGATTGCTGGATACGAAACTAAAAAAGGAGGTCAAAATTATTGACCTCCTTTTTTTCTATACTATTGTACCAATTACTCTTTTATCAATTGGATTGTTTTTACATTTCCAGTAGTGGTAACCGCTCGTAAGATATAAATCCCTTTCGAGTAGCGGCTCAAATCAATTGAATTCGCTCCCGAATTTAAATTAGAGCTATAAATCGATTGACCAAGTACATCAAAAATTTCCACCTTCAATGCTTCGTTAAAATTCAATGTAAAACTATGCTTAGAAGGGTTCGGATAAACCAATAACTCTTTGGAAGTAAAATTATCGGTATTTAATGCAGTACATTCATCAGAAGAAAAAGTACTACTTGCATTCGTATCAGTAAAAACCCAGCCGTCACATGGTCCAAAAGGAAGAGTAGCCGAGTTGGTCCCATAATTATCTGGATCAAAATCGTCAACATCTTCACAGGAAGTGAACAACCAAAAACAACCTACTGGTTTTAAAACCCATGTACTGTTATCCCAAACTATTTCATACGACTCCGGTAAAGTACAGCTAGTTTCAGCAGTAAAAAAACTACAGTCAAGATCATTGTCTGTAGCATAACGAGGTTTACCGTTTACTTCTCCTGTATAATAATATTTACCCGCATAATTTCCCGTTACAGTAATAGGTGGATGCGCTGGAGTTGTACTACATCCCACACCTGGAACAAAAGAAAAATTCGAATAAGCCATGCCGTGCTTATAGGTTGAGTTTACCGCTCTATTGAGAATTACACCATTATTGGAACCGTCAAAATTCATATCCAATTCCAATCCTTGTTCAGTGTTACTTACACAACTAGAATAATTGTCAAAGATCTCTGTACTGGTTCGTAAATCGTTCCAGATTCGTAAATTATCGAATTTACAATTATTAGTGGCTCCTACTGAACCAAGATTTATTCTCGTATAATTTGAATTATTATCATAAAATTCAAGGGGTTGTGTAAAAACAGCATCCAATACTTGAATTCCGTTGACATACATTTTTATATTTTTAGTAGCGGTATTGTTCACTACAAATGCAACGTGATACCATTGTCCAACAGCAAACGAAGGAGTGCCGGCAACAGTCTCGAAAGTAGTACCATTACCCAATTTTAAAACCGATACTCCTGAAGCATCAACATAAAATTCAATCGGTTTTGCAACTGAAGAAATACCTGGCGCGCATAGGAATCTACCGTTACCATTGCTAGCCGAATTCAAATAAAAGTCATACTCAAAGGTAAACGAAGTAATAGTAAGTGGAAATTGTGGACATCCATTACAACCGGCAATCGTAAATATCGAATTGGGTGCCAGATTTATCGCATTATTTTGCGCTTGAGAGCCAAAAAAAGTAAAGAAGAAAAGGATAAGACTGTAAAAATAATGTTGCTTCATAGGTTAAGATTTGTATTTGGGTGTAAAAATAAGAAAATTGTAAGGAAAGAGATTACTTATTATAAATCAAATTGTTAACGAATAAAAAAGACGTAAGATTTCTCCTAAATACGACAAATCGGAATACGCTAAAACCTTTTCTTTCCTTCCTGAAAAAAATGCAATCCATTTTTAAAAAGTGGGAGATGTAGCACTGATGTAGCACTGATATAGCACTGATATAGTACAGATATAGTACTCTTTTAGCACATTACCCTTCAACAAGAGGGTTAGATTATCCGGTTATTAAGTTATTATAACTTTAAGATAACCTCAACAACCATAAACCATAAACAATAAACTCCTAAAATCTAAAAAGTCTAACCATCTTAAATAAAAAAAACATACATTTGTCTCGCTTTAGGGGTGTCTGCAATGCGCAGGCTGAGATTTTACCCTCTGAACCTGATCTGGTTAATACCAGCGTAGGGAAAAGTAAGATGACTTCATAAATGTGCATTCATGTACCCATTGCAGCCATTCCTAAAGTAGTACTATATACTAAAACCAAAAGGAATGGAACTAAAAATCAACAACAAACCCAAACAATTCGAAGCAGCAACGCTTTCTGTTCAGGCTTTGCTTGACATCGAATTGCCCAACAAACAAAACGGAATCGCTTTCGCTATCAATAATTCGGTAATTCCAAAAACCGACTGGGCAACTACGGTCCTATCAGAAACCGACGATATTGTAATCATTACAGCCACGCAAGGCGGGTAATAAGGCTGCACGGGCGGGCTGTACGCTGCAAGTCCGCAGTCAAAAGCCTCAAAACAGGGTCTTGTAAGCTGCTTCCGCTGGTCGCCACTTTCAAAACCTGTTTTCTACGGCTTTTCCCTTTACGGGCTATCCGCTTCCATCCCTGGCAGGAAATCAACGCTTTTAAGAACTCATAACATATCATTCATAACTCATAACAAACATGACCAACGAAGAAAAAATCTCCAGAAAACCCTTTCCCAATTCAACGAAGGTATACATCGATGGTGAAATCCACCCGATAAAAGTCGCTATGCGCGAAATTCAACTACACGATACCAAATTATCTAACGGTGGTGTCGAAAAAAACCCTCCGGTAACGGTTTATGATACATCCGGACCTTATACCGATCCAAATGCCGATATCGATGTTCGCAAAGGCTTACCACGCATCCGCGAGCAATGGATCTTAGACCGTAATGATGTGGAAGAATTATCCGAAATCTCTTCTGATTACGGTAAGGAACGTTTAAATGACGAGAAGTTAAATCATCTGCGTTTTGAATACCTACACAAACCGATGCGTGCTAAAAAGGGTGCCAATGTAACCCAACTATACTATGCCAAGCAGGGTATCATTACTCCGGAAATGGAATATATCGCCATTCGTGAAAACCAACGTATAGAACAACTGGAAACTGCACAAAAAGCAATGCAATGCCAGCACGCCGGAAACAGTTTTGGTGCCAATACACCGAAAAGCAAAATCACTCCCGAATTCGTGCGTAGCGAAGTAGCTGCCGGTCGCGCCATCATCCCTAACAATATCAACCACCCGGAAAGCGAACCCATGATTGTGGGAAGAAACTTTTTGGTGAAAATCAATGCCAACATCGGGAACAGTGCCGTAACCTCATCTATCGAAGAAGAAGTGGAAAAAGCAGTCTGGGCTTGCCGTTGGGGCGCCGATACCATCATGGATTTGTCCACAGGTAAAAACATCCACGAAACCCGCGAATGGATTATACGTAATTCGCCGGTGCCTATCGGAACTGTGCCTATTTACCAAGCGTTGGAGAAAGTAAAAGGAGTGGCCGAGGATTTAACCTGGGAAATCTTCCGTGATACACTGATTGAACAAGCCGAACAAGGAGTTTCTTACTTTACTATTCATGCCGGAGTTTTATTGCGCTACATCCACTTAACAGCTAACCGTGTTACCGGAATCGTTTCTCGTGGTGGCTCCATCATGGCCAAATGGTGTTTGTTCCATCACAAAGAAAACTTCTTGTACACGCATTTCGAAGAAATCTGTGAAATCATGAAACAATACGATGTGGCTTTCTCATTAGGGGATGGTTTACGTCCGGGATCTATTGCCGATGCTAATGATGCAGCACAATTCGCCGAGTTGGAAACCTTAGGAGAACTCACAAAAATAGCCTGGAAACATGATGTACAGGTATTTATTGAAGGTCCTGGCCACGTGCCCATGCACATGATCAAGGAAAACATGGACAAGCAATTGGAACATTGTGCAGAAGCACCATTTTACACATTAGGTCCATTGACAACAGATATCGCTCCTGGTTATGATCATATTACCTCAGCCATCGGCGCTGCTATGATTGGCTGGTATGGATGCGCCATGTTATGTTATGTAACACCAAAAGAACATTTGGGCTTACCCAACAAAAAAGACGTAAAAGACGGGGTAATCACATATAAAATCGCAGCTCATGCTGCCGATTTAGCCAAAGGGCATCCTGGAGCACAATACCGCGACAATGCCTTGAGTAAAGCCCGATTCGAATTTAGATGGGAAGATCAGTTCAATTTGGCTTTGGATCCCGACACCGCAAGAGAATTTCATGATGAAACACTACCTGCCGATGGTGCTAAAGTAGCGCATTTCTGCTCGATGTGCGGACCGAAGTTCTGTTCGATGAAAATCTCTCAGGAAATCCGTGATGTGGCTGCCGCCGAAGAAGGCATGAAAGCAAAATCGGAGGAATTCATTGAAACTGGAAAAGAAATTTATATTTAAAATGATAATAATCACTAATCCGACGGCTGTTAACAACGAAATCAACAGCATCCATTCTCTTTTTGAAAATGGATTGGAGTTATTGCATGTGCGCAAACCTAATTATTCCGAAATGGAAATGGTTTCGTTCCTGACAGCCATCGGACGTGATTTCTGTAACCAATTGGTATTACACAACCATCATCATTTAGCCCATTCCTTCGGAATCAACCGCTTGCACAAACCAAAAAAGGCAAAAGAAATAGCCAATGCTGTTTTTTCAGCCTCAACCCACTCAATAGCCGAATTCAATGCTTTGGAAAACAACTATGCCTATGCTTTTTTAAGTCCGGTATATCCGAGTATCTCAAAACAGGGTTATGTATCAACTGAAAATCATTTGGAAGCAATAAAAGAGCGAAGCAATTTCAATACGAAACTAGTTGCCTTAGGTGGTATTTCAGCAAAAAACATTGCTGAAACAATACAAAAAGGCTTTGATGAGGTGGCTCTTTTGGGAAGCATTTGGAATGGTACTAATCCTTTAGAAAACTTTAAACTATGTCAGCAAGCCGTCCTTTCGTTTTAAGCATTGCCGGGTTTGATCCTACTGCCGGTGCCGGTGTTTTGGCCGATGTCAAAACCTTTGAACAGCATCAGGTATACGGTTTGAGCATTATCACGGGTAATACAATCCAAACTGAAAATGAATTCCAAACTGTGGAATGGACACCTCTACAATTTGTATTGAATTCCATTGCTATACTATTTGGCAACTACAACATAAAAGCGGTTAAAATTGGTATCGTCCCTTCTTTGGATCATCTGAAAAGCATTGTTGATGAAATACGGAAGTATTCTAAAGAGGTTAAAATTGTTTGGGATACCGTTTTAAAATCAAGCACAGAATTTGAATTCATTACCATTGAAAATCAATCGGATTTAAATGGAATTTTAGATCAAATGGATCTGATTACACCCAATTACAATGAAATGCTGAAGTTGGTTCCTCAAAAAACAACTCCGGAAGAAATTGGGCAATCACTTTCAAAACATTGTGCCGTTTTACTCAAAGGTGGACATAATCCAGGAGCAGTCGGAATAGACTATCTATATACAGGAGACGAGCATTTCTCATTAAATCCGAAAACGATCACCGTAATGGAGAAACACGGCACAGGCTGCGTATTATCCTCTGCGATTACCGCTAATCTTGCACTAAACCACGATTTACCCAAATCCTGCCAAAAAGCAAAGCTTTACATTGAACACTATTTAAACACAAACAACACACTTTTAGGATACCATTATGTTTAGCAAACTACAATACATTTCGCAGGGAGAGAACATTTACAAACAAACACGTAACATTCAACATGCCTTAGACCAAGGTTGTGATTGGATACAATTACGTTTTAAAACTGATAATGAAAAACAATTACTTGATTTAGCTGAAGCAGTCAAGTTATTATGCGATACTTATTCGGCTACCTTTATTATCAACGACAATCCGTATTTATGTCAGCAAGTCGATGCTGATGGTGTTCATTTAGGATTGACAGATATGAATGTCAAGGAAGCACGAAACATTCTCGATGAATATAAAATTATTGGAGGCACCGCCAATACGTATGAGGATATACTTTTAAGGTTTGAAGAAAACTGTGACTATATTGGTCTCGGCCCATATAAATTCACCACAACTAAACAAAATTTGAGTCCGCTTCTTGGTTTAGAAGGTTATCAAAACATCCTACAAAAACTAAAAGAAGAAAACATACATATTCCAATTTATGCCATAGGAGGAATTCAAATTCAAGATGTTGAAAATCTCATGAAAACGGGTATTCATGGCATAGCAGTTTCCAGCATGATTACAAATCAAATTCAGAAAAAACACTACTCACAACTTAACACAGCATTATATGTCAATTCTTAAAATAGCGGATAAAACATTCCATTCCAGATTATTTCTGGGTACAGGGAAATTTGGTTCGAACAAACAAATGGAAGAAGCGATTCTGGCTTCGGAAAGCGAATTAGTGACCGTAGCTTTAAAACGTGTCGATTTAGAAACCGAAACGGATGCCATTTTATCACACATTAATCATCCTCATATCAATTTATTACCAAATACATCTGGAGCACGCAATGCCAAAGAAGCTGTTTTTGCAGCACAATTAGCAAGAGAAGCACTCGAGACTAATTGGCTCAAACTGGAAATCCATCCCGATCCGAAATACTTACTCCCCGACCCTATTGAAACTTTAAAAGCCACCGAGGAATTGGCCAAACTGGGATTTATTATACTACCCTACATTCACGCCGATCCGGTTTTGTGCAAACGATTGGAAGACGCAGGAACTGCAGCCGTGATGCCTTTAGGATCACCAATCGGAAGCAATAAGGGATTAAAAACAGAAGACTTTCTGGAAATCATTATTGAACAAAGTAAAGTACCTGTAATCGTAGATGCTGGAATTGGCGCACCTTCACATGCAGCTCGTGCTATGGAAATGGGAGCCGATGCGGTTTTGGTTAATACCGCTATTGCCGTAGCTGGAAATCCGGCACTCATGGCCGAAGCTTTTAAACAAGCTGTAATTGCGGGTAGAAAAGCTTACGAGGCACAATTGGCACAAGCCGTAAATAATGCAATTGCCTCCAGTCCCTTAACTGCTTTTTTAAACGATTAAGTCATGACTACATTTGCATCGATTTTTGAGCTATACAGTTGGGATACCATCCAAAATAGAATTTATAAAACAACTTCCAGAGAGGTTGAATTGTCATTGGCCAAAACCAAAAGAAATCTCGACGATTTTTTGGTTTTGATTTCTCCGGCTGCACAACCATACTTAGAATTAATGGCGCAGAAAAGTCATCAACTGACCAAAAAACGTTTCGGTAAAACCATTCAGATGTATGCACCCATGTATTTGAGTAACGAGTGTCAAAATATCTGTACGTATTGCGGTTTCAGCCTCGATAACAAAATCAAACGCAAAACCCTAACTGAAAACGAAATTGAGTTAGAAGTCGCAGAGTTAAAAAAAGCTGGATTCGATCATGTTTTATTAGTAACCGGAGAAGCCAATTATACTGTAAACATCAACTATTTTCTGAAAGCCGTTGCCCAAATTAAAAATGATTTTGCCAACATTTCATTAGAAGTGCAACCACTTTCTCAAGAAGAATACGAGCAATTGCATCAAGCTGGCGTTCATACAGTTTTGGTTTATCAGGAAACCTACCATCAAGATGTATACAAACAATACCATCCGAAGGGGAAAAAATCAAATTTTGATTACCGTTTGGAAACTCCGGACCGAATTGGGAAAGCAGGTATTCATAAAATCGGACTGGGCGTTTTATTAGGCTTAGAAGATTGGCGCACCGACAGTTTCTTCAACGCGCTGCATCTGGATTACCTTCAGAAAACGTATTGGCAAAGTAAATATTCGGTTTCGTTTCCACGTCTACGCCCGGCTGAAGGCATCATCGAACCCAACTTCATCATGGAAGACAGCGATTTACTGCAATTGATTTGTGCTTACCGTTTATGGAATGAAGATTTGGAGATTTCAATTTCAACAAGAGAAAATGAAAAATTCCGTGACAACGTTATCCCTATTGGAGTCACATCAATGAGTGCGGGTTCCAAAACCAATCCGGGCGGTTATGCTGTTGATCCGCAGTCATTGGAACAATTTGAAACCAGCGATGAACGTTCAGCAAACGAAATTGCTCAAATCATTACAAAAAAAGGATACGAACCGGTTTGGAAAGACTGGGACAAAATATACATGTAGAAATTTAAAAGTCGAAAAGTCTTAATTAAAATTGACAATGCTTACAATAGATGATATCTTACGCTATGGAAAACCGATGTTGTTACCTGAAGTGGGTGAAATCGGGCAATTAAAACTGAAAAATGCCAAAGTTTTGGTCATTGGTGCCGGAGGATTGGGTTGTCCGGTTTTGCAATATTTAGCCACTTCAGGGATTGGAACCATCGGAATAATTGATTTTGATAAAGTCGAACTACATAATTTACACCGTCAAACTTTATATTCTGAAGAATCAGTAGGATTAGCAAAAGTCGAATGTGCAAAATCAACATTGAAACGTTTGAATCCAAATATAAAATATCTCGCTTTCAATGAAAAACTAACAATTGATAATGCAGAACAGATTTTATCAAGTTTTGATGTAATTGTAGACGGTTGTGACAATTTTACGACCCGTTATTTAGTAAACGATACTTGTGTAAAACTGCAAAAACCTTTAATTTATGGAAGTATTTTAAAATTTGAAGGGCAAGTGGCCGTTTTTAATCACAAAGGCTCTAAAAATCTCCGGGATATATTTCCAGTAGCTCCCAACCCAGAAGATGTACCAAATTGCAGTTTAAATGGCGTATTAGGCACATTACCCGGCATTATAGGAACAATGATGGCACAGGAAACGTTGAAATTGATTATGGACTTACCAACATTGGAAAACGAATTGGTACTTTTCAATACCTTAGACTGGCAGTTCAACAAACTGAAATTTTAATACCTTTACACCTCAATACAATTGAATAGATGAGTAAAGATCCCTTACATGGCGTTACTTTAAAAACCATTGTTGAAACTTTGGTGGATTATTACGGTTTTGACACTCTAGAAGAATTGATTCCGATAAACTGTTTCAAAATAAATCCGTCAATAAAGTCGAGTTTAAGTTTTTTACGCAAAACAGATTGGGCCAGAAAGAAAGTCGAGGAATTATATATCAAAACCTTACCCAAATTACCCTCTTAGGACTGCTCTTTCAGGATATCCAGAAAATCTTCCCGATCAATTTCCCTACATCCCAAACTAGCTAAATGGTCATTATATACTTGACAATCCAGTAACTTATAATTATTGGCTTTTAAATATTGTACCAGATACGCAAATGCAACTTTGGAGGCATTACTAACTTTCGAAAACATGCTTTCCCCACAAAAAACATGTTCCATGTCGACACCATATAATCCGCCCACTAATTCATGATTTAACCAGACTTCAACTGATTTTGCCCGTCCTATTTCATGAAGAAAAGTATACGAATCAATCATTTCGTCTGTAATCCAAGTACCGTATTGATCTGGACGATATACCTGTTGGCAATTTTGCATAACCTGCTTGAAACATTTGTTCATGGTTACTTTAAAAATACCTTTATTGATAAGGTTTCGCATACTTTTCGATGGTTTGAATTCATCGGGGAACAAGACCATTCTGTCTGAAGGACACCACCACATGATAGGATCACCATCATCAAACCA
>DATEDY010000374.1:0-3247 GCA_035281405.1 Flavobacterium sp. | reverse complement strand
TTGAATTTATTGAAAAAGCATCTGAGGAAGCATTGCTTTCTTTTTTGGACGGAAACATCGCCTACACTCCCAAAAATATAGAACTTCTAGCGGATGTTTTGGTATCGGCCAATGCTGAAAAATATGCATCCAGAGCATTGTTGCTCTACCAGTATGTCAATGCCAAAACCAAGGAGTTTTCCTTTGAAAGGGAATCAAAAATAAAAGAAATACAACAGTATTTATAATGAAAGCCCCGATTAAGGGGCTTTTTTTATGGTGATAATTATAGATTAATCAATAGCAATGGTTGTTGAGCCAATATGTTTTATCATTAAGTGAATATATTTTATGATAGAGTGAATATGTTTTATCACAAGGTGAATAAATTTTATCATGAAGTTAATATGTTTTATCATGAGGTGAATTAGTTTTATGATAAAGTAAATAAGTTTTATCATAAGGTGAATTAGTTTTATGATGAAGTGAATTAGTTTTATCATGAAGTGAATAAGTTTTATGATGGAGTGAATGTTTTTATTGTGGAACCAATATTTACTATATATCCATAAAAAAAGCCCCAACTTGGGGCTTTTTAAAGTATTAGTTTTTCAGATGCTTGTCTAAAAACTGTTCTTGTTCCCATAATAAATGGAAAATATTTTCTTTGGCAGCATAGCCATGGGATTCTTTTGGTAAAATCACCATTCTTACTGGTGCACCCAAACCTTTTAATGCCTGGAAATAACGTTCTGTCTGTAAGGTGAAAGTTCCAGGGTTGTTATCGGCTTCTCCATGAACTAAAAGCATTGGTGTTTTCATTTTCTCTGCTGTCATGAAAGGTGACATTCCGTTGTAAATTGCAGGAACTTCCCAGTAATTACGTTGCTCGCTTTGGAAACCAAAAGGTGTCAAAGTTCTGTTATAAGCACCGCTTCGGGCAATACCACAAGCAAACAAATTGGAATGTGTCAATAAATTGGCTGTCATGAAAGCACCATAGGAATGACCTCCAACAGCAACTTTCTTACGGTTGATGTAGCCTAAATTATCCACTGCATCAATAGCTGCTTCTGCATTTGAAACTAACTGAGGAATAAAGGTGTCGTTAGGTTCTGTTTTTCCTTCACCAATAATAGGGAAAGAAGCATCATCCAATACAGCATATCCTTTGGTTACCCAGTAAACGAATGAACCGTAATATGGGAAAGTGAATTCGTTCGGGTTTTTGTTGTTTTGCCCCGCCGAATTTTTGTCTTTGAACTCTTCCGGATACGCCCAAATCAATAAAGGCAGTTTTTCTTTTTTAGCTGCTCTGTCATAACCTGCTGGTAAATACAATGTCCCTGAAAGTTCTACACCGTCTTTGCGTTTGTACTTGATTACTTCTTTGTACACATTCTTGATGCTTTCAAATGGGTTTTTAAAAGCAGTGATAGGGGTGATTTTATCTTTCGATTTAATGTTTCTGAAATAGTAATTCGGGAATTCGGTTTTCGATTGTATAGATACCAAAACGTCTCCTTTTTTGAAATCTTCAATCGATAATATATCTTCTTTTTTGTCTTTATATGTGCTTTGGTACAAACGTTTTGATTGTAATGAGGTTAAGCTGAATTCGTCTACAAAAGGGAATTGTCCTTCTTTGGTAAAACCATCGCCAATCAAATACAAGTTGTTATTTTCAATAGCCAATACCTGACGGCCGTATTCGTTCTTTTTGGTTTCAAAATTCCCCGGATCAGAATAGATATCCTGCTGGTTTCTGTCTGAAATCACTTTTGGTGTTTCGCCCGGTTTCGATGGATTGAATAAATAGGTTTTGGTATTACGGGTGTCATACCAATTGTCATAAGCAATCGCCGTTGTGCTGTTTCCCCAAGTAACACCGCTAAAACGCTGCGGAGTTTTTAATAAGGAAATCGGATTGGTATTGAAAGGTGCTTTCCAAATGTATAATTCATCTCTGTAATCGGCTTTGTTAGCCGGATCTCCACCATCAAGTGCTTCAACAAAAGATAAGGTTGCTGGCTCATCATTACGCCATGAAATAGATCGCTTTCCTTTTCTTACAGCCATGAAACCTTTAGGCATTACTTCGGTCAATGGCGCTTCATTGATCAATTGAACCAGGTTGCCATTTAAGTCGTATACTTCTGTGGTGATAGGGAAACGACTTAACGGAACAATATAAGAGAACGGTTTTTTCAGTACACTGATTAATAAGTAGTTTCCGTCTGGTGAAAATGATTCTCCTAGATATAAATCTGCTTTTTTGTATAATGTAGTCGAACCATCCAGATTAACTTTATAGTATTCAGAGGTTACTAAATTCTCGAAGTTAGCTTCATCTGTTGGATTTTTTAATAAATCCTGAAATGTTCTGTTTTGAGATACTTTTCCATCTGCAGTAGAAATAATCGGGCCTTTAGGCATGTCTTTCTTGGCATCAATCAATGCCGCTCTGTTTTTGTTTAACTGCTTTACCAGAATGCTTTTTCCATCTCTGAACCAGCTAATAGGAGATCCGGTGTTGGCATTTAAAGTGGCATCGGTTAATTTTTTTGCTGTCGCAGAAGCGATATCCAAAACCCAAAGTTCAACTCCGGTTGCCGTGGTGTTGGTAAAGGCGATTTTAGTTTCATCGGGAGACCAGCTTAAGTAAGCAATTTTAGGATTCTGTGGTAAACCGGTTACTTGTGTTTCTGCTTTGTCTTTTATTTTTCTGACTTTGATGTTGTTGGTATACGTCATCGTGCTCGAAATGTTAGTCACCGGATTAATACGCAATCCGCCCAAACGCATTTCGTCCTGATTCAAGTCGTCTAATGTTTTGTAAGTATCACGATAAGTCAACAGCATGTACTGTTTTTTAGTATCCATGATTACTGAAGGAGCTCTTTCGTAATCCGCCAGCGTAAGTATTGACGCTGAAGGTTTTTGGTAGGTGACATTTTCTTGTGCTGTTCCTACATGACTTGCTATTAAAAGGCAAGCTGAAAAAAGTAATTTTCTCATAAATGGGTTCATCTTTGGTATAAAAATAGAATGCGAAATAATATTCGAAGCGTTCGTTAACAATTTTTTATATAATTCCTGCCATCATTAGTATCCCGAAGAGTAATAATGTTACACCAACAATGTTTTGTACAAGAGAAATTGTGGTTTTTTGCAGTAGTTTGTTTCCGAAATAGACGCCTGTAAATGCTGAGAGTGTGGCAAGACCGACTAATGTAAAGTCGAGTTCGACTTCGTTGCTGATAATTTT
>DATEDY010000373.1:0-2022 GCA_035281405.1 Flavobacterium sp. | reverse complement strand
GCTGTCTTATCTGAGGTAACAGATAAAATCAATGTCAGTAAAACGTCACTCTAAATGCATTCACTATGTTGGGCAAAATAGAAATCCAAAATTTAAAGTTAGAGCATTACAAACAACTGATTGAAGTAATGAAAGCCTCATATCCTGATTGGCAAGGCGGATTGTGGGGTGTGGCTACCATTGAAAAACTCTTACAGCAATTCCCGGAAGGTCAATTCGTAATTCTGGATAATGACAAAGTAGTCGGTACCGCTTTTTCCATCATTATAAAATACGACGATTTTGGCGATAATCATACCTACAAACAAATCACCGGAAACTATACTTTCTCCACGCACAATCCTAAAGGTGATGTACTTTACGGTATCGAAGTCTTTATTCATCCCGATTACCGCGGACTGCGCTTGGGCCGACGTCTTTACGATGCCAGAAAGGAACTTTGCGAAAAATGCAACTTAAAAGCCATTGTTTTTGGCGGAAGAATTCCCAATTACCATCAATATGTCGATGAATTAAAACCCAAAGAATACATCGAAAAGGTAAAAAGAAAAGAAATTTATGACCCTGTGCTTACCTTCCAGCTAAGCAACGATTTCCATGTAAAAAAAGTACTGCAGCATTATATTCCCGGTGACGAGGAAAGTGGCGAATATGCTACGCTATTACAATGGGACAATGTATACCATATTCCTGATTATACCGCCACAACAAGAATCAGAAAAAATGTCCGCTTGGGATTGGTACAGTGGAAAATGCGTGTGTTTCATTCCATGGAGGAAATGTTTCAGCAGATAGAATATTTCGTAGATGCTATTTCTTCTTATAAAGCAGATTTTGCACTATTCCCCGAATACTTCAATGCACCACTAATGGCTGATTTCAAAAGCATGCCTGAAGCGGAAGCAATCAGAACAATGGCGCAATATACCAATGAAATCGCCAACTTTTTCAGTAAGCTGGCCGTTACCTACAATGTCAATATTATCACTGGTAGCATGCCGCTATATGAAAATGAAGAATTACGGAATATCGGTTATGTATGCCATCGTAACGGAACAATGGAGGTATTTTATAAATTGCATATCACTCCCGACGAAGAAAAATTCTGGGGTTTGAAAGGGGGAAATAAATTACAAACCTTCGAAACAGATGCAGGTATTATCGGTGTACTGATTTGCTATGATGTGGAATTCCCCGAACTTCCTCGCTTGTTATCTGAAGAGGGTATGCAAATTCTCTTTGTACCTTATGCCACCGATACCCAAAATTCGTATTTAAGGGTACGATGCTGCGCTCAGGCAAGAGCCATAGAAAACGAATGTTTTGTCGCTATCACCGGAAGTGTGGGTAACTTGCCGCAAGTGGAAAATATGGACTTAAATTATTCTCAAGCTGTCGTTTTTACTCCTTCTGATTTTTCTTTTCCTTCTAACGGCATCAAAAGCGAAGCTACTGCCAACACCGAAATGATATTAATCTCCGATGTCGATTTAAAACTACTGGATGAATTGCACGTCTATGGAAGTGTCCGAAATCTAAAAGACCGACGCAAAGATTTCTATGAACTGAAAAGAAAATAATGATAACATCAGACGGAAGCCGGATCATTGTTTACGATAGTAGCAAAATTTCTTGATTTTATTTTCATTTGCTGTTTTCCTGAGAAGTTTTGGATATTTTTGTGTTCATCATTGTATCTAGTACAATTGTCTTTTCTTTGAAAAGGCAGTACCGTCAAAGCATAAAAAAAATGAATTCTGAAAGCACTTTTTCTTTTTTCCTGAAACAGCCTTATCCTTTTTATTATGAAGGCAAAAAACTGATCTGGATTGTAAGCGTCATCTTTCTGATTTCCTTCTTTTTCAATTACCTGCTTCAGCCATTTGATGTCAATAGCAACGAACATAAAATGGATTATTTCTGGATTTCGGTTATCCATTCCTTTTCACCCATAGCTGTCCTATTGTGCTTCTCTTTACTGTTCAGGCTGTTCCCGGCTATAACTGACTCCTGGACCATGAA
>DATEDY010000372.1:0-5445 GCA_035281405.1 Flavobacterium sp. | reverse complement strand
GTAGGTACTGTGTAGGTAATTTCCTTTTCAAATACATGAAACCAAGGAAATAATTCAGATTGGAATGGTCTAAAACCAGAACTTAATGTGATGATTGAGGCAAATAATCCAAAATAGAATATTTGTTTTTTTGTCATAAATGTAATTTTCTTCTAACTAAGAAATCCAGTTGTTTTTTAGGAGTTTCTATCATTGCCAGAAAATTTCTATGGGACAAAGTTAAGGCGTAAATACTTAAAAACGTGTTAATTTTCTTTAAAAATATAAACAGTCAAAGTTAACAACTCCGTTAGCTCCCAGTTTTACTGTCGGTGCCGGAATTTTAATTGTGTTAATAACTGAGAAGAAAGTTCTTAAAAAATGAGACTTAGTTTCAATTTTTGATAAATCTGCATCAAAACTAAGATAAAACTCACGATTTCTCTTCACATAAGGCAAATCGGAATCTGAATTTACGAATTCCTCACCAGTAATCATCCCATTTCCACCATAACCAACAGCAATATTAAGCCATTTCGGAAGCTTTGAATCCTTAAAAAACGAATGCAAATTTACCGACAACCAATAGGTTTGCCCATTGTAATCTTTCAGCAACTGTTCGTTAAACGATTCCCCTAAAGCATCCGGTCTAATCTTAGCATATTTAGTGGTATGAAAAGAAAATTTTGGGATTATTCTCTGTTCCTTCCAAAGTAATTCCTGAGACACATACAATCCGGTTCCGGAAACATTCGCTATGATATCACCAGTCGAAGCTCCCCATTTTTGTGAAAACCCATCAAAAACCTCAACAGTAGTCAAAAAGCCCAAACTTAAAGCAGAACCGTAAACCAATTGTTTGTTTCTTGGTAATCCTGCCCAATTCATAGTCTCACAACCTAATCGGTTTAAATGATAGGCCGAATAAAAATGTCCTACTTTATCCATCTGTAGCCATTCCGAATTATCATTAATGAAATGAAATTTGCTCTGTGGATAGTCTTTATACCACAGCTGATTCAAGCCTACGAGTGCTCCGGCAGCCAAACCAACTTCCGTTATGAAAACCGCTTTTTTTCGAGACACATTTACAGAATCAGATGGTGTCAAAAAAGAATCGATTCCGGATTGTGAAAAAGCCGGAATCGAAACCAATAATATAATTATGTATTTAGTAAACTTCAAAAATTATTTAATTCCCAATTTACTTACCCAAGCTGCGTATTTACTTGCATTTTGCATGTGCTCAACATAAGAAGCCGTAAAATCATGGTAACCAAAACGTTCAACACTTGCACAAAAATAAATATAATCGTGTTTTTCAGGACTAAGCACCGCATCAACAGCAGAAATATCCGGCATTGCAATTGGACCTGGAGGCAATCCTGTATGAACATAGGTATTGTATGGCGAATTAACTCTCAACATATCACCTTTCACTCGCTTAATAACCAAATCAAGATTATTAGCGTTACGACGCATGGCAAAAATGATGGTTGGATCCGCCTGTAAAGGCATTTCTATTTTCAAACGGTTAAGATACACACCCGCCACTCTTGGTCTTTCATCAGCCTTTACCGTTTCTTTATGGACTATTGCTGCCAATGTAATTACCTCAACAGGAGTCATACCTAATTCTTTTGCTTTAGCTTTTCTTTCTTCTGTCCAGAAATTATTATACTCATCTAGCATTTTATCTCTGAATTTTTCTGCTGATGTATTCCATTTGAATTGGTACGTATTGGGTATAAACATCCCCAAAACCGTTTCTTCATTAAATCCGTTTTTAGCCATGAAAGCCGGATCTTTGACTGCTTTCATCAGACTTAAACTATCTGCTTCGATTTGCGAAGACACTCTTGACACTAGTTTCTCAAGACTTTCCTGATTGTTAAAAGCCAGATTCAAAGGTTGATTATGACGTAACGCCGAAACCAATCCCAAACTTCCTGTCCCTCTTTTAAAAAGAAATCTTCCAGGAAATACATTTTGATCGTACGATCTTAATTTAGCCACCATTTTGAAGCCATTCACATCCTTTACATAAGGTTCGATGATTTTCAGAACATCTTCATAAGTTGATCCGGTAGGAACGAAAACGTACTGTTCTTCCTTATCAAATTTTGTGTTTGAGGCAAAAAGGCTCATATATAAATAACCTGCCACAGCAACTGCCACAACAGTAAGTGCGATAAAAATCTTCTTCTTATTCAAAATGGTAAAATTTAAAAATTGGTATTGATTAATTGGAATAGCTCTTCGTCATGAAATTTACCTTTTTGGTAATTCCAATCTTTTTTAACTCCTATTCTTTGGAATCCAAAATTAGTAAAAAGCTTTAAACTTGCTTCATTATGAGAGGCAATATTTGCATACAACTGATGTAAATTCAATGTTGAAAACGCATAGGCAATCATGAGTCTTAGGGATTCATTACCTACACCTTGATTACGTTCCTCTGGATTAGCCACAATTATACCTACTCCTGCCCTTTTGTTTTGCGGATCATAATCGAACAAATCAATTAACCCAATCGCTTCGGCGTTTTCGTTTTTACAAATAGCCAATCGTAATTGTTTGGCCTGATAAATATCCTGATGGGCATTTTCGAGGTATTGTCTGATCAAAAACCGAGAATAAGGCGTTTGCGTGCTGCTCACTTCCCAGATAGATTCATCATTTTCAATTTTATAAACGAACTCTAAATCTTCCGGCTCGAGTGCTCGCAAGTAAATATTTTCTCCTTTTAATGTAATCATTGAGACAATCAGCTTCTTAGATGGTTGGATTTTATGGAATTATATTACTTATATCGTAATTGTTCCCGCAAATACGAATTTAGCCGGTCCTTTCAGGAATACCTGAGTAAAGAAACCGTTTTTTTCATTGAAAGAGACCTCTAATTCACCACCTTCCACACGAAGTTTAATCACGGAACTATCGGTTTTACCTATTGACTTCATTGCAATAGCGACAGCAGTAGCTCCGGTTCCGCAGGAAAGCGTCTCATTTTCAACTCCTCTTTCATAAGTTCTTAGAGCAAATTTGTTTTCATCTGTTTGAGTAACAAAATTCACATTACTTCCCACCTGTCCGTATAAATTACTATAACGAATTTTAGAACCTTCATTTCTGACATCGAAAATATGCAGATCTTCCACTAATTGCACATGATGTGGTGAACCTGTATTTAAAAAAACGTGATTCTCGTGCTGCTGTACTTCATCAACATCCTTCATTTGCAGTGAAACAATATCATTTTCATCTATAGTAGCATGATGCAAACCATCCACAGCAATAAAAGTAGTATCATTTTCAATTACACCTACTTTTTTAGCAAATGCAACCAAACAACGTCCGCCATTACCACACATTGAACTTTGGTTACCATCAGAATTGTAATACACCATTTTAAAATCGGTCGATTCATCGTTTTCTAAAAGCATTAATCCATCAGCACCAATACCAAATCGACGGTCACATAAAAACTCGATTAGTTTGGTATCATTTTTGGGGAATGTTTCATCGCGATTATCTAAAATAACGAAATCATTTCCGGTTCCTTGATATTTGTAAAATGTATACTCCATTGTAATTATAAACTTGTAAAATAGCCCTGATCGAAGCAAGCTACCATGTAGCGCGGAGAGCAGGAAATCAATTTGTTCAGAAACGCAAAAGCTGTGCTCCAACACTACAAAAGTACAAATATTAATGATACGTTAAAGATTGTTAAACGAGAGTTAAACCCATTGACATAAAATAAGAAAATTATATTTTTACGTTATAAAATTTTAAACAAACAATTACAGATTATGAAAAGATTTGGAAGTTTATTTATGGTTTCATTATTGAGTGGAGCCACAACTTTAGGAGCTTACAAATTATTTATTGACAATGATGCTCCAAAATCGGGATTGGCTATTGCTTCAGAAAGTTTTGCCAGAAATGTAGGCCTTGGAGGCGAAGCTGTAGATTTCACAACTGCTGCTGACAATGCCATTCATACGGTTGTTCACGTTAAAAACGTAACCGTTTACAACGTTCCCAACAATCCATTAATGGAATTCTTTTATGGTTATCAGGGCGGCGGAACAACACCGCAAAAACAAATAGGCACCGGTTCAGGAGTAATCATAAGTGAAGACGGCTATATTGTAACCAACAATCACGTAGTAAAAGATGCCACTGAACTGGAAGTTACCTTAAACAACAACAAAACCTACAAAGCCAAACTGGTAGGCACCGACAGCAAAATGGACATTGCTCTAATCAAAGTGGAAGCCGGTGAAAAATTACCATACGCAACGTTTGGAAATTCAGACAATATTAAAGTTGGCGAATGGGTATTGGCCGTTGGAAACCCTTATAATTTAACTTCAACTGTAACTGCAGGAATTGTATCGGCAAAAGCAAGAGACTTATCCAACAACGGCATTCAGTCATTCATTCAAACCGATGCAGCTGTAAATCCTGGCAACAGTGGTGGCGCATTAGTGAACACACGTGGTGAGTTGATCGGAATCAATACTATGATTTCATCACCAACAGGAAGCTATACCGGCTATTCGTTTGCCGTTCCATCTAATGTAACCCGAAAAATAGTGGAAGATTTGATGCAATTCGGAAATGTGCAACGAGGCGTATTAGGAGTAGAAGGTGGTGAATTGAACGATGCTGCCTCGAAAGAATTCGGCATAAAAGAAACGCAAGGGTTTTATATAAACAAAGTATATAAAAATTCTGGTGCTGAAAAAGGCGGATTGAAAAAAGGTGATGTGATTGTACAGTTAGACACTCAGAAAATCAAAGGCTTTGCTGATTTAACATCGTATATCAACACCAAACGACCAAACGACCAAGTACAGGTTGGTATTTTAAGAGGAGATGATAAAATGACACTCCCTATTAAATTGACCAAAAAAGAATTGGTCAACTACGAATACAACGGCTTTGAATTAGAAGATATTGATGCTGCCGACAAAAAACGTTTCCGTTTAAATAACGGTGTCAAAATAAAAGATGTGACCAATGAAAAATTCATGGAATACCGAAACGAATTAATTGGAAGCATCATCCTAAGTATTGACGGAGTAAAAATTACTTCAATGGAACAAGCGTCAAAAACATTGAATTCAAAATCAGGAACTGATAAATTCAGAATTGAAATATTGACTCAAAACGGAGAGCAAGTACGTATGTTATTATAAATTGGTTAAGTACTTAATTTTCTTAAAAACCTCGGTTCATCCCGAGGTTTTTTTATTTCAAAAATATCCGTTAAAAAGTTTTACGAAAACGTTTGAAATAGCTACTTTTGCGGCAGTAAAAAACAAAAAACATTTTCATAAAAATGAGCAACACAGCAGTTTACGAAAAAGAGTTGGCTTTTCAGGCAGATAGAAGAAAGGCGGCAGTAGAGTTTATCAAAATTGTCAGCGATTTGTGGTACGACAAATCGATCGA
>DATEDY010000371.1:0-10543 GCA_035281405.1 Flavobacterium sp. | reverse complement strand
CCAACTTCATGAACAATGAAGTCAATATCAAAATTATCACCTACAGGAGCAGTACTGGTCGTAAATCCACTTCCTTTACCGGCATTACAAACACAGCCGATACAACCTGCATTACCATTATTCCCAATTGCTGAGAACAAATGTCCAATATCGTAATTTGCATTACCAACTCCTCCACCTGCATCTAAGGCAGCTTGCAATTCTGAATTGTAATTAGCATCAGTATCACCATAAGGATCTGTTGCTGCATCAGTATAAATAACATTAGTAGAACTCGCCACTAAATTCAAATGTAGCCCTAAATCTTTCTCATACACTCCATTACAACGCGTCAAAGAAGCGTTGATTGCAGCTAATGAAATAGCTACTGTAGGAGTAGTACCCACAGCAATAGCATTTGCATGATACACTGAATATTCTCCAGTACATGATTGAGCCAAACGCATGGTTTTTAACTGCCCAGCGCTTGATCTTTGTGTAGACTTAATTTGATTAGACAAATCAGTAAACATTTTTTTATCATCAGTCGTACAGTTGATACTCATTCTCCCTTTTTCACGACTTGAACGGTATACCGCATATACTTTTCTATCTTGAGAATATGGCTCCATAAATTCTGTCGGACTTCCAACTCTTGAAACCATTGTTTGAATACCTTGAGGAGAAATACTCATCTTTAAAGTAGCGTATTTATCAGTAATTCCCTTACCCGAAAAAGCTCTGATTTCTGGAAATTGCGCTTGTAATTCTGCATCAAAATTTGAGGCCTCATACAATTCGAATTGCTCCAAAACACCTTCGGCATTTGGAAGAGTAACCATAACCGATCTCTTTGAAGTCAGGCTCCCTAATTCCTGTCTAAGTGATTCAAAATTTAAATTGAATAATTTAAATTCTTTTGGAAAATTCTCTCTTGCTGCTGCATTATTAGCCACAAGATTTCCTTTGGATTCTTTATTATCCGACCAGTATTTACCCGTTTGGGCACTGGCAACGCCTAAGGAAAAAAAAGCGAATAACGTTAGTAATTTTGTTTTCATTTTTAATTTGTTTGATTTTTAACAAATTTATAAAAATAAATTAAAAAAAAACGCAAAAATTACACATGATTGATTTTACACCTTTACTCTAAAAAAAACAAATCATATCTTTGCCAAAACTTTTACTGTGAAAGTATTCCGCTCCATTTTTGATTTTAACACCTCAGGCAAGACAATTGTAACATTAGGAACCTTTGACGGAGTCCATTTGGGACACAAAAAAATTATTGCAAAACTTTTAAAAAGTGCTCAAATCGATGATCTTGAAACTGTAGTGCTTACTTTTGCACAGCATCCAAGAAACGTATTACATAAAAGAGAAACTGTTGGCCTTTTAAACACTACCGAAGAGAAAATTCAATTACTGGAATCTTCAGGAATTGACAACCTAATTATTCTAAATTTTGATAGCCACTTATCTGAATTATCCGGTGAAGAATTTGTAAAAAACATCTTGGTCGATAAACTAAACCTTCAGAAAATAATTATAGGTTATGACCATCGCTTTGGAAAAAACAGAGCTTCTGACATACATGATTTGATCAATTTTGGAAAAAAGCATCATTTTGACGTGGAACAAATTTCAGCAGAAGAAGTTAATGAAATCACCATCAGCTCAACCAAAATAAGAAAAGCAATAACCGAAGGAGAAATTAGCCTAGCCAATCAATATTTGGGTTACAATTATTTCTTTTCAGGAAAAGTTATTAAAGGAAAGCAATTGGGTCGAACAATCGATTTCCCTACAGCCAATTTAGACATTACCGACGCCCAAAAAATCATTCCTAAAAAAGGTGTTTACATCGTCACAGGCAACTGGGAGGGCAAGACATACAAAGGAATGATGAATATTGGCACAAAACCTACAGTTGACGGAGAAAACCTTTCTGTTGAAGTTCATTTTTTCAATCTTAATGAGGATTTATACGAAAAAGAAATTACAGTATCAGTACTTAGCTATATTAGAGAAGAGCAAAAATTTGAATCCATAAACGCTTTAAAAGAACAACTTTTTCAGGACAAAGCAACTTCTTTAGCCTATTTTACCTAGGTCAGTTCGAGCTATTTATTTGTTAAACATTTGGAAATCAATATTATATTCAATAACTTTGAGAATGAGTCTTTGCTAAATACTGATTGTTTAACTAAAAAAATAAGCCATGAACATTTCAAGAGAGATATACAACGGCGTTATGATATTCATAGGAATTGGAATTTATTTCCTTTCTATGGAATTATTGGGTTTATCAGACGTTTTCCTTCTAAGATTACTAAACATTTTTATAGTAGTTTATTTTGTAAATAAAACCATAAAATCAAATTATGCTGAAGGAAAAACAGCCTATTTAGACAACATTATTTCGGGCAGTTTAACATCATTAACTGGTGTCGCCCTTAGCGTAGCTGCTTTGCTTGCTTATATTTCCATGAAAGGTGGCGATGCTTATCTTGCTAAACTGTCACAAAACTTTCTTTTCGGAGGTGGACAGCCTTCTATGTATCAATACTGTATCGGCTTATTATTTGAAGGTATTGCTTCTTCCATAATTATTACATTTACATTAATGCAGTATTGGAAAGACAGAAGAATTAAAAGTTTTTAGAATTCAATTATATATTGAGAGAAAATGTTTCCAATGGATTTGTTGGGAACATTTTTTTGTTTAACAAGGTTATTCAAGCTGAAATCCTTATTTTTGACGCATACAAAAACGGAGTTATGAGTATAACAAGAAACAATTGGACAAAAGAAGAAATTATTGCCATATACAATAAACCCTTAATGGACTTGCTTTATGAAGCAGCCAGCATTCATAGAGAACATCATAATCCTAATGTAGTACAAGTATCTACATTATTATCCATAAAAACAGGAGGTTGTCCAGAAGATTGCGGTTATTGCCCGCAAGCAGCACGCTATCACACCGATATTGAAGGAAATGACTTGATGGGAGTACAACAAGTTAAAGCACAAGCTTTAAGAGCAAAAGCATCAGGATCATCAAGAGTATGCATGGGAGCTGCTTGGAGAAACGTTAAAGACGGACCGGAATTTGATCAGGTTTTGGAAATGGTACGCACCATTAACAAACTTGACATGGAAGTATGCTGTACTTTAGGCATGCTGACCGAAAATCAGGCACACCGTTTAGCAGAGGCCGGACTATATGCCTACAATCACAATTTAGATACTTCCGAAGAATATTATAAAGAAGTAATTTCAACTCGTGGTTTTGAAGACCGTATTGAAACTATTCAAAATGTACGTAAAACTAACGTTACTGTTTGTAGCGGAGGTATTATTGGTATGGGCGAAAGTGTAGAAGACCGTGCAGGAATGCTAGTTGCCTTATCAACCTTAAACCCTCAACCGGAATCAGTACCAATCAATGCCCTTGTTGCTGTTGAAGGAACTCCGATGGAAGAAGAAAAACCGGTTGAAATTTGGGAAATGATTCGTATGGTTGCTACAACACGTATTGTAATGCCGGAAACTCAAGTTCGTTTATCTGCAGGAAGAACAAACATGTCACGTGAAGGACAAGCCATGTGTTTCTTTGCTGGTGCAAATTCAATATTTGCTGGAGACAAATTACTTACGACTCCAAACCCAGACGTGAATGAAGACATGAAAATGTTTGAAATGTTAGGTTTACAGCCGCAAAAACCATTCATTAAAAAAATGCAACCTGAAACTGTTGAAGCCTGTGATTCAGAATTCCAATCATTAGGCGAAAAACCAAAATGGACCAGGCCAGGTCATACCATTGAAAGAAATCTTGAAGCTTCCGGAAAAGGAAAATAAAAGATAATTATAAATAAAAAAGCTCCTTTCGAAGGAGCTTTTTTATTGTTTCTTCCAAATAATCCCATCCAAAACATAATGAGTAAATTGCGGAACCATCAATAATGGGACAATTAAGATATGCCACCTTTCAAACTGGCGTGCATTTTCAAAAACAGATATATTTTCGTTCCAAACTAATATTTCCCATAAAAATTCTTCAAAAACTGCCAGAAAAATAAAAATCAAAACAAAAACAACGAGTCCCTTTAATGTTGACAACTTAGGCAAAACATTCCAATGATTTTCGGTTTTTTGATTAATATACACCAAAGCCATATAAGGTATTCCGTGTGATATAATATTTAGCAAAGTAAAAATCAAGTCGTTATCAAAATAAACAATTCCGAAATACCAAGAGAGGTAAGTGCCCAACATAAGCAAATACTTGGGCATATTACATTCCTTATACTTCAAAATCCTAAATATTACATATCCAACATAAATTATAATGATCAAAAAATACAGAATCGTAATCAACTGAACAACTATCTTGCTCGTAAACCCTACGAACTCATTCTCTATAAACCACATAAACTGTCGCTTCGGACTGAAAAACCAAAACAACATCGGATAAACTGTAGCATTATAAATCACTAAGTCATCCATCCATCGCAATGCCCTATCTTCTTTTTTGGCATACAAGCGCATAAATCCGTACTGTTGTCTTATAAAATGAAAAACAGCCACATAAGCTAAAACCGACCAAAAAATCTGATAACCTAGACCGTAAAGAAAAAGGCCTAAACCAAAACAAAATAAAGGAACATAGAACAATTGTTTCCTGAAATACTTTCTCCCGGTTTTATTGAAATAGGTTTTATAAAGCGTTGCATACACATGAGCTACATCGACAAAAACTATCAAGAACAACCAAGTGAAAAACGAATAGTTATCCTGCCAATACTTGATTTTACTCTGAAATAAGAAAACAAACCCTAATACCAAAAAAGGAGGCGAGATAATGAACGTTAAATCGAAGCCTTTGTTATGAATCCAATACTTTTTCATTTACTAATTTGTTTGCTGCATTTATTCCCTGATGAAACGCCTCTTCGAAGATTGAAATACCTGATAAGTCACTGTGCGCAAAGAAAACTTTTCCGTCGATATCCTTTTGAGCCTCTTTTCTTTCTTTTCCGGAAAGAAAAAAAGGCACTGGACTAATCATCCCATGTCCGATTTTGAAAACTTCAATTGATTGAACATATTTGGCAATATCCTGATGAGCTTTCGAAAGATCTTTAAGAATAACATCTTCAAAATCTTTCTGCTTCATTTTATATAAAGACTTTCTGCTTCTTGAAGTATTTTCAGAGGAAAAACTAAAATAGTATGTAATTACCTTATTTGAAACATCCTGACCTAACGATTGATGCTGATCAAATACATAACCCAAACCTTCGGATTTATAAATTACATTATCCCAACTCAGTGGATAACTAGCCTCATTAAAATTATAATCAAGCGTAATCGTCGCTGTAAACCAAGGTGCATATCTGAATCCTTTACCAACCTTTTGCCTATCTGTAAATAAATAATTGTTTACATATTGAGGCGTCGCGCAAATAACTTTCTGAGTCACATATCTTATAGTTTTGTTTTGTTTTTCATCAAAACATAAAACCTCAACATGATCATTTTGTATTTTAATTTCAAAAACAAGCTGCTGTTTGTTTACTTTTCCTTTGACAAATTCTGACAAATGAGTAACCAATTTACCATTACCTTCGGGCCATGTCAATACCGCATCTTTACCATACACGTGATTTTTTCTTGCCGTAAAATAAAAAATTCCAGCCCATGCAGAAACTGCATCAATCCCCAAACCAAAATCGTCACGACAGCAATAATTAACATATTCTAATAATTCTTCACTTTTAAAGGACTGATCAGACAACCATTGTTTCATTGTGATTGCATCGAGAAAACCATATTTCATATCTTCGGAACATTCCTGCAAGGGGATATCGAAAAAGTATTTCCCGTCAGTACCTTTTTTATCCCTAATGTCATGCATCAGTTTGAAAAAACGTTCAAATTCAGAATTGGTTGCATCAGAATTACCGAATCTAGGCACTAATCCTTCTTGCCATGCATTGTGTATGAATAATCTTTCCTGAGGCTGAAAACAAAGTTGTTCTTCGTCAAAAACAGGGAAATTGTTTTCAAAGTGAGTAACTATCCCAGATTCTTCAAGAAATTCAATCAGATTGTTATCATTTGGATTAGGCAATGGAAGATAATGAGCTGCAAGTGGAAACCGAGTCACCTTATTTTGGCCAAAACTCGAATTCCCTCCGATTCGATTTTCCAATTCCAGAACCAGGAAGTCATCGAATCCTTTTTTTGTCAACTGTCGTGCTGCAGATAACCCTGACACCCCGCCTCCAACAATAACAACAGGGATTGAGATGGTTTCGGATGGTTTGGGAAAATCCTTAATCCAAAGTCGGTGTCCTAATATATAATTAGCTCCTGTGAGTTTAAAAACCCACTTCAGCACCTCATTTCTACAAGCAACAACAACTTTAGGAATCACGGATAGCAACGCCAGAGCTGATAATGACTTCAAAAAATTCCTTCGGGAAAAGGAATTATAATTTTCCCCATTCTTCATCAAAATAGCGCACTAAAATTTGGTTATCTAATCGATTAATTTCAACATCTTGAGCAATCATATCTTTTGAAAAATGATTCAGTTTTGAAAAATTATGCTCATAGAATCGTAATCCTTCCACTTTCCGACGAACTTGATTAAAATCAACCGAAGGATTATTTGCTGCGATTGAGTATCCCCATTCTCCGAATGAAGGTACATAAACGTGGTAAGCATCCGTTTTATCAAAACTTTTGCCGATTGTTTTATTGATACACCAAAATGATTTTGGGGCAAAATAAGGAGATGTAGTTTGAACGACAATTACTGCATTTGGATTTAACACTTCATGCAAGCGCTCATAAAATTTTTGGGAATATAACTTCCCTAAACTATAATTTGACGGATCTGGAAAATCAACAATGACCACATCAAATTTTTCCTGACATTCTTTCAACCAAAGAAAAGCATCTACATTAAAAACTTTGACTTTAGGATGTGAAAACGAGCTCTTATTGAAATCCATCAAAATTGGATTATCAGTAAACATTGAAGTCATTTTTTCATCAAGATCCACAAGTGTGACAGCATTTGTTTCTTTATATTTTAAAATTTCCCTGATGGCCAATCCGTCACCACCACCCAACACCAAAACTTTTTTTACCGATGGAGCACATTCCATTGCAGGGTGAACCAAAGCTTCATGGTAACGATATTCATCGGTAGAACAAAACTGTAAATTATTATTTAGATATAATTTGTAATCGTTTTTATTATGTGTCAAAACGATGCGCTGATACGGTGTTGTATGTGAAAAAACAACATTTTCACCATATAGTTTTTCTTCTGAATAGGCCAAAATCTGATCCGAAAAAACAAACACAACCAGTAAAATAATGAAACAAAAAATGGATTTGATCTTCAGTAAAAACGGTTTTTTTATTTCATTACTAAGAACGAAAGACAATATGATGGCAATCCCCATATTAATCATTCCAAAAAACAAAGACGTCTTCATTACTCCCAATTGAGGTATTAACACCAAAGGAAATAATACCGATGCTAGTAAAGCACCAATGTAATCAAAAGTAAAAACATTAGAAACCAAATCACTGAAAGCTACCCTGTCTTTAAGAATATTCATCAACAAAGGAATTTCCAAACCAACTAGGCAACCAGTCACAAAAACCAGCAAATACAAAACAAACTGGAAGTAATCTACTTTTTCGAATAAAACAAAAAGTATGACAGAACTTAGTCCGCCAATAATACCCACAAGAATCTCAATCTCTATAAATGTGTTGAGCTGGTTGTTTTTTATAAATTTTGAAAAATAAGAACCTATACCCATAGAAAACAGGTATACTCCTATTATAAAAGAAAACTGTTTAACCGAATCCCCTAAAAGGTAACTGGCCAATGTTCCTGCGACAAGTTCATAAATCAGACCACAGGTCGCAATAATAAAAACGGCAAATAAGAGTAAGTATTCAAAATTCAATTTCCCTTTACCCATGAATAGCTGCACTGATAATTAAAGAGATCCCAATAATCAAAGCTGCAAAAACAAGTGCCAGAGCAACATTCTTATTCTCAACAATTTCCTTCCATGTATTTTCTGGAGTCATCTTTTCAATTAACAAATAACCTAAAATAAGGATAATGATGCCGATAGCAGAAAATACTACTGAATTAACAATTGGGTGTAAGTTTAAATATTCCATATGATGTTTGTTTATTTATGATAAAATCTATTGATTGATGAACGTCCTCTTGAAGAAGGATCATTGTATTTTTCTGTGCTTTGACAGTCGCATATCCTGTTTCCTGAATATGAAAAATACAAAAAAAGCACATAGGAACATGTTCCAATTAGCAATGCCCACTTATTTTTATTTACAAATTCTTTTATATCCATATTCCATTCTATTAATAATCCTCGTCTTGGTCGTATTTAGAATATTCACTGTCAGCCCATCGCGTTTTTTCAAAATAATGCCTCCAAAATACGATTACAACAAACAATATTCCCAAAACGACTATACATACTCCAAAATTCCAATTGGATGCAGAAGACCATTCTGCCCTGACATTCATAACAGAATTATTCACGTCTGTATCCTGACGGGAAGGAGTTATTACCAAATGATATTTGCCGGGACCAACACCACAAATGTTGAATTCCTGATTTTGACTGCCTTCCGACCAATGTTCCCCTTCAGCATAACCTTGATAAAATTCAATATCTTTTTCAGCAAAACGTTCTTCATTTGTATTCTCATTGACAAGTGAAATTCCAGCATAAGCCCATGAATTATTCACTTCAGAAGCCAGACTAATATTCAATGGTGCTGAACCTCCTTTTAACTCAAAACTCGGAGAAACAAATTCTTTCGAAAAATAATCTGAAAAGTACAGTTGTTTTTCTAAAACCACCGGACTTGTTCGTTCAACATTAAGAAACATATTCGTCCCTAAAATAGCCAGTATGGAAACCACAAAAATAATCGCCGTTTGATACACATCAAAATAGAAAGGCTGTACAATTCCGGCACCTGAACTGGAAGGAAGCTGACTATGTTTGAATATTTTTTTTATTTCAGATTTAGCAATGTGCCTCCCATGAAAAACACTCACTACCGAATCCATATTCTCCCTTGATAAAATGTAAGGAGGATTAATATACTCTAAAGCCTTCACATTATTTGTAGGTATAAGAATATCAAAAAAACCATATGCTCCCACTATTTGAGAACTGGTAATACCATAAATATCATGAGTAATACCATCATATTCCATGGTCAATGGGCTTCCTGTAATGGTAATTTCAGAAGTTATATCCACCAAAAGTATCCAGTGACCATCAGCTTCAGACAAATACAAGTACTCTCCTCCTTTCGACTTAAGAGTGTATTCCCGCATATAAAAAACAGAATCAGAGACTCTCTTGACAAGCAATCCGATTACTTCATATTCGACTCCGTCAAAATTCCCTTTTAATCCAATTGGCAAAATAGGATTCACAGCTTCATATTGGTATTTTCTCTTAAAATCAAGAATTCCGTCTTTGACAGTAAAAAGTGACTTACAATCAGAACAACCAAAGCTGGTTATTTCACAAAAAACACTAATTGAAGAAATTGTACTACATTGGGGGCATGTAAATGAATGCATATTATCGTTCAACTTCAGTTAATTTAACAATATCGGCTTCAAAATAACGAACGATGTCCTGAGCGACCCCTCGTACTTTTTCAGTATTATTCTGAGAATAATTACAAAGATAAATATCCGCAGTAAGCCTGTTAATTTCAGGCCAAGTGTGTATACACAAATGAGACTCCATCAAACAAATTGCCGTCGTAAAACTTTTGTTTTCAAAAATGTGATGAGATTCTCCAACCTTATCAAGAGAGTATTTGTGGAGCAAATTTTGTGAAAAAACATTGAATTCTTTCAAATCCATAAGCTTTTCAATAGATTGGGTTTCTAAAGTGAGTAGAATGTGTAATCCAAGTAAGTTTTGGTCAGATTGCATTTTTTTGTATTTATAACTTTTATACGGACCATTTCGTAAAAAGTTACAATTAACTTTCCGGAGCTAACTCAACAGCCAAGCCATCGAGTTCTTCTGTGATGTGTATTTGACATCCCAAACGACTATTCTCTCTTACATTGAAAGCTTCCCAAAGCATTGCTTCTTCATCTTGTCCCATTTCCGGCAGTGGTATATCATTCAAAACATAGCACTGACATGAAGCGCACATTGCCATACCACCACAAATACCAATAGTCCCTTCAGGAGCTAATTCATAAGCTCTTACCAACTCCATTATATTCATATTCATATCAGTTGGAGCCTGTACTTCGTGTGTAACACCTTCTCTGTCGGTAATTTTTATGGTAACGTCCATGGTATTTTTTTAGCAAAAGTACCAATTATTACGCAAAAAGAGTATATTTGGAAATCTTTTTGGGGGATTAGCTCATTTGGCTAGAGCGCTACGCTGGCAGCGTAGAGGCGACCGGTTCGAATCCGGTATTCTCCACAAAAGCCTT
>DATEDY010000370.1:0-4713 GCA_035281405.1 Flavobacterium sp. | reverse complement strand
AAACTTTTCTGTTTTGATATCAAAAGAAAATATTTTGGCCAGTGCCAAAAACACCATCTTATCGCAAAGTGAATCGGTGGCTCAATTAGTAAATTACCTATCTGATGATTTTGCACAATCTGTAGAATTAATTTACAAAAGTAGAGGAAGACTTGTCGTAACCGGAATTGGTAAAAGCGCCATCATTGCACAAAAAATGGTTGCCACCTTCAATTCAACAGGTACGCCTAGTATGTTTTTACATGCAGCCGAAGCCATTCACGGAGATTTAGGTATGGTACAACCTAACGATGTAGTAATCTGCATTTCAAAAAGCGGCAACAGCCCGGAAATCAAAGTCTTGGTTCCATTATTGAAACGTTACGGTAATCCGTTAATCGGAATGACTGCTAATACAACTTCATTTTTAGGCAAAGAATCCGATTTAGTTCTAAATGCTTTCGTTGAAAAAGAATCATGTCCAAATAATTTAGCTCCAACAAACAGTACCACTGCACAATTAGTTCTGGGAGATGCAGTAGCTGTTTGTTTGATGGAATTGCGAAATTTCAAAAGTGATGATTTTGCCAAATACCATCCAGGTGGTGCTTTAGGAAAAAAATTATTACTTCGTGTTGCAGACATGCTGGACAGAACACATAAACCAATGGTATCACCTACTTCATCAATTAAAGATGTTATTGTTGAGATTTCAGAAAAACGCTTAGGTGTTACTGCTGTAATTGAAGAAGGACAGTTAATTGGAATTATTACCGATGGAGATATTCGAAGAATGCTGAATAAAAATGAAACTATATCGGGATTGATTGCAAAAGACATTATGACTGTCAATCCAAAAACAGTACAACTGAACTCGATGGTAGTTGATGCATTCAACACAATGGAAGATTTTTCCATCACTCAAATGGTGGTTGAAGACGAAAACGAATATGTTGGCATCCTACACATTCACGATATTTTAAAAGAAGGAATCATATAAAATGGCGAAGAAAAACTTAAGCGAAATGTCCTTTTTGGACCATCTTGAAGAATTGAGATGGCTATTAGTGAGAAGTTCAATTGCAATTGTCATACTAGCAGTTGCGGTATATTTTGTATCTGATTATATTTTTAATGAAATCATTTTCGGACCCACCAAAGTCGATTTTGTTACCTACCGTTTCTTTTGCGATGCATCACATTACTTAGGTTTTGCAGAAACGATTTGCATTGAAGAACTACCTTTCACCATTCAAAACACCAGTATGGAAGGACAAGTCAACGTTTTTGTATGGACTTGTATTACTGCTGGATTCATCTTGGGTTTTCCTTACCTTTTATGGGAAATCTGGAAATTTATAAGTCCGGCATTATATGAAAAAGAGCGTAAATATGCGAAAGTCTTCGTTTTTACTGCTTCCCTTCTATTTTTTATCGGTGTATTATTTGGTTATTACGTAATTGTACCCATGTCGGTCAATTTCGTAGCCACTTTCTCTGTCAGTGATGTGGTCAAAAACGAATTCAATCTGGAATCTTACATCAGTATGATCAAGACTTCGGTGATTGCCGGTGGTTTATTTTTTGAATTACCAATAATCATTTATTTATTAACCAAATTAGGTTTAGTAACACCAACTTTCTTGCAGAACACAAGAAAATACGCTGTAGTTATCGTTCTTATTATCTCTGCAATTGTAACACCACCAGATGTTGTGAGTCAGATTACAGTGGCTGTACCAATGCTTTTGATTTATGAAATAAGCATTTTGATTTCGAAATTTGTAGTAAAAAGACAAGAAAAAAATGAGCAACTTAGTACAAGAATTTAACGATTATCGTTCTAAAATGAACGAGAAATTATTAGCCGATGACAACAAAGTCATCAAACGCATTTTCAATTTAGACACTAACACCTATGCCGAAGGGGCTTTGGATGTAAAAACCAAAGAATTATTAGGCTTAGTAGCTTCAGCAGTGTTGCGTTGTGATGATTGCATCAAATACCATTTGGAAACCTGTTATAAATTAGGCATCAATCGTAAAGAAATGATGGAAGCCATGAGTGTAGCCACTCTAGTTGGTGGTACCATTGTGATTCCTCATTTGAGAAGAGCTTATGAATTTTGGGAAGCACTTGAAGAAAATTCATAAATCAATCAATTTGCCAATGTTTCCTTAAATTGATATTCATTTGCATTATTTTTATTTAGTTTGCATTTGCATTTGGCGCATTGCCATATTAACACATTGACACATTAAAAAATGATATTAAGAGCAGATCATTTAATCAAGACTTACAAAAAAAGAACCGTTGTTAAAGGCATTTCGGTTGAAGTGAATCAAGGCGAAATCGTAGGTTTATTAGGACCAAACGGAGCCGGAAAGACCACTTCGTTCTATATGATTGTAGGCTTAGTAAAACCGAATTCAGGAAATATTTATCTTGATGATATGAATATTACTGATTTTCCGATGTACAAACGTGCTCAAAACGGCATTGGTTACTTGGCTCAGGAAGCTTCGGTTTTCAGAAAAATGAGCATTGAGGACAATATCATGAGTGTTTTACAATTGACTAATCTGACAAAAGACGAACAGGAAGCAAAAATGGAAGCTTTAATCGAAGAGTTTTCATTAGGACATATTCGTACAAATCGTGGCGACTTGCTATCAGGTGGAGAACGTCGTCGTACCGAAATTGCTCGTTGTTTAGCTACCGATCCGAAATTTATTCTTTTGGATGAACCTTTCGCAGGAGTTGACCCTGTTGCTGTGGAAGACATTCAGCGAATTGTAGCCAAATTAAAAAACAAAAACATTGGTATCCTAATTACCGATCACAACGTTCAGGAAACCCTTGCCATCACTGACAAAACCTATTTAATGTTTGAAGGAGGCATCTTAAAAGCTGGAGTTCCTGAAGAATTGGTGGAAGACGAAATGGTGCGTCGTGTTTATCTTGGCCAAAACTTTGAGTTAAGAAGAACAAAGATTGAGTTTTAATTTAAGCACATAAAAGAAAAAAGCGAATACAGTTATTAAGACTTGCTGTTTTCGCTTTTACTTTATTAATAAATCTTTCATCTCCACAGAAGTTCCATTGTAAATATTAATATCTACAGGTCCTATAATCCCGTGAACTTTCCCGTTTTCAGAGAATTGCCACAAAGACCATTCGTCGTCAATATCTTTATAAAAAGCAGTATAATTAGCTATCCAGAATGGATAATTTTCAAAGTCATCTTTTAAAAAATCTTCGTAATAACTTTCACTACTGTAAATTATTGGTTTAACGCCATAATGCTGTTCTACACGTTCCAACCAGCGTCTCAAGCCTACCTTTAATCTTTCTATAGATTGCTGTCTTGGCAGTTTTTCTATATCTAGTACCGGGGGAAAATCACCTTCAACCAGAGTTACTTGTTTAATAAAATTATCAGCCTGTTCGATAGAATTTTCATTCGGGCGATAATAGTGGTAAGCACCACAAACCCATCCTTTTTCTTTTGCTTTTTTCCAATATTTTTTAAACTTATAATCGGCTCTATCATCACCTACACTGGCACGAATAAAGGCAAATTCAATAGGGTAACCTCCTTCAATTTCTTTCACATCTTTCCAATTGATTTTATCCTGATACTCGGAAATATCAATACCGAAAGATTTTTCAATATGTGTATCCAAAACCTTATCTATAGGCATGGAACGAGCTTCAGCAAACAAAATTTTATCGGTAGTAAAACCCAGATAACGAGCAAACACTTTCTTCTGACTATACAAAAAAGCAACAAATCCGAAAGTCAGGATCAGTTTAAAGAAAAGCGAACTTGAAAAAAAGGAAGGTTTAGACTCCACTTTTTTTTTAGGCGCAGGCTTTCGGGAAGAAGGTTTGCGTTTTGTTGTTGCCATTTTGTTTATTTTTTGGCCAACAAATTATTAAAAACGGATAACAAAACATACAATAGAATTACCATTGCAATTCCTAAGTATCGAAACAAGAGAATCAATACAACCGAAGTAGTCAAAAAGAACACCTGCAAAGCATTTTTCTTAAAGTTAAAATTCTTTACTTTCAAGGAAAACAAAGGAATCTCAGCATTCATTATAAAAGCACTTAAAAAACAAATAACAACAAGTACCCATTGATTATTTAAAAAATCTAAAGCAACAATATCCTGATCATACAAAACAACTAAAGGAAGACTCATGATAAACAAAGCATTGGCCGGAGTTGGCAAACCAATAAAAGAATCTGTCTGACGTGTATCAATATTAAAATTAGCCAAACGATAACAAGCTCCTAACGTAATCACAAAACCGATATAAGGTAAAAATTCAAACATCCACGAATCAGCCACAAGTCGTTTTAAAAACTGATACATCACCAATCCCGGCACTACTCCACTTGTCACCATATCTGCCAAAGAATCCAATTGCAATCCCAATTCACTTTGTACTTTGAACATTCGGGCAAAAAAACCATCAAAAAAGTCAAGAAAAATTCCAAGACATACAAACAAAAAAGCCCAATCGAAATAACCTTGTGATGCATAAACCACAGCAATACAACCGGAAAAAAGATTTAAAAGAGTAATAACATTGGGAATTTGAGACTTAATGGTCATAAAAAAAGTTTTAATTGGGAATTTTTACTTCACAAATTTAATACAATAAGTTTATAAGTTGTTGAGTTTATTATATCAGATTTTTATTTCATCTTTGCGAAAACGT
>DATEDY010000369.1:0-6703 GCA_035281405.1 Flavobacterium sp. | reverse complement strand
AACGAAGCCAATACCAAACAAAATGCAATAAGTCTTATCTGTTTCATGAATTGATGATGTAAAAAAACGTCCAATTTTAGTAAAAAAAACCCACATAAACACACATTATTTTGTTAAATGCTTAACATTGAAATATTATCGAAAATTTAAAGCCACAAATAGCTACTGTATTTTAAACACTAATTTTATCTTTGTAGCTTATTAAATTATACTCAAAATGCCCAAAAGTATTTCCGGATTTTCAAAATTGTCCAAAGAAGAAAAAATAAACTGGATCGCTTCCACCCATTTTTCAAATGCCGAAGAAGCCATTCAGACCATCAAAAAATATTGGAATGCAGATGCCGCTTTGCAAAAATTGCATGACGAGTTCATCGAAAACACCATCTCCAACTTCTATTTACCACTTGGTGTAGCTCCCAACTTCGACATTAACGGAAAGAATTACACAATTCCTTTTGCAGTCGAAGAAAGTTCAGTAGTAGCCGCAGCCAGTAAATCAGCTAAGTTTTGGGGAAGTCGTGGCGGATTCAAAGCAACAATAATCAATACTGAAAAAATTGGGCAAGTACACTTTATGTACGGTGGAAACAAAGGGAAATTAGAAGCATTTTTCAATCAGATAAAACCCAAATTCTTTTCCGAAACAGAAAGCATTACTAAAAACATGCAAAAACGTGGAGGCGGAATTTTAGACATTATTCTAATAGACAAAACCAAGGAATTAGATAACTATTATCAGTTACATGCCACATTCGAAACCAAAGATTCGATGGGTGCTAACTTTATCAATTCCTGTCTGGAACAGTTTGCCAAAACACTAAAAGAAGAAGCATTGCAATTTGACGCGTTTACTACCGATGAAAAAAACATCACAGTAGTAATGAGTATTTTGTCTAACTATGTTCCCAATTGCTTGGTACGTGCCGAAGTATCTTGTGAAGTTTCAGCATTAGCAGAAAAACATATTGAAAACCCTCAAGAATTTGCCGAAAAATTTGTACAGGCTGTTCGCATCGCCGAAATAGAACCTTACCGCGCTGTTACCCACAATAAAGGCATCATGAATGGAATTGATGCTGTGGTATTGGCAACAGGAAATGACTTTAGAGCAGTTGAAGCCGGAGTTCATGCCTTTGCCTCAAAAGACGGACAATATTCGAGCTTATCACACGCTAAAATCGAAAACGGAATCTTCAGTTTTTGGATGGAAATCCCATTGGCACTGGGAACTGTAGGAGGCTTGACCAGTTTACATCCTATGGTAAAAATAGCATTAGAAATGTTAGGTAAACCATCGGCGCAAGAGTTAATGCAAGTGGTAGCTGTGGCAGGCTTGGCACAAAATTTTGCTGCATTACGTAGTTTAACTACCACTGGCATCCAACAAGGACACATGAAAATGCATTTAATGAATATTTTAAATCAGTTTCAGGCAACAGAAGAAGAACGCAAGCAAGTTGCAAAACATTTTGAAAAAAATACGGTAACACACAGCGCCGTAGTAGATTATATAGCCGAAATACGCAAATAATTTGGAACAAACATTTTACAGTAACGGAAAACTATTAATCACCGGCGAATACGTAGTATTAGATGGCGCCAAAGCTTTTGCCTTACCAACAAAATTCGGACAATATTTAAGAGTAAGTAAAGGCAAAAACAAATCCATTAAATGGACAAGTTATGATAGTGACGGCAGCATTTGGTTTGAAAACAGCATCTGGTTTGAATCAATCATCAACAAAGAAGAATTTGAAGCTGATACAATCAAAACAACTTTGGTTGAAATCCTTCACCATGCTTATTTATTAAATTCTGATTTTCTAAATGCAGAAGGCTATCAAATAAAAACAGAATTGACCTTCCCTAAATTTTGGGGATTAGGAACCTCTTCTACATTAATCAACAATATTGCACAATGGTTACAAATAGATGCTTTTCTATTGTTGAAAAAGAGCTTTGGCGGTAGTGGTTATGACATTGCCTGTGCGCAACACAACACTCCCATTTTGTATCAATTATCAGATGGAGGACCAATTATTACTCCAATCAATTTCAAGCCTCATTTTACAGATACTATTTATTTTGTGTACTTAAATCAAAAACAAAATAGTCGGGAAGCCATCGCTACTTATTACAACAAACAAGGAGACATATCTAAAATCATCCCTGTTATTGACGATATCACTAAAGAAATCATCGACTCAAAAGAAATTGAAACATTCGCCAAAGCAATTTATAATCATGAAATTGAAATGAGTAATGTTCTCGAAATGAAAACCGTTCAGGAAGCTCTATTTTCAGATTTTAAAGGCATAGTAAAAAGCCTTGGAGCTTGGGGTGGCGACTTTGTGCTTGTCATTTCAAAAGAGAATCCTAAAGAATATTTTAATTCTAAGGGTTATGAAGTACTAATTAGCTACCAAGATATGATATTATAAAACACTGTAATATTAAAAAAAAGCCGAGCATTGCTCGGCTTTCTATTTTATAGAGATTCAACAATTAGTTAAACTCAGCTCTGTTATCTTCGATATCAGCATTTTGTCTTAAAGTATTATACACTCTACCAGCAGCCGAACCTTTAGATTGTCCAGATACTCTAGTGATTACCTCTTTGTAATCTTTAGTAGCAGGTGCTTTAACTGTAGATTTTACTTTGATTTTGAACACTCCTGAATTACCAGCAATAGTCTGAGAAACCACACCTGGCTTCAATGAGAAAGCCGTTCCAACAACTTTTGGCTCTTGACCAATAGTCTCAATGAAAGAATTAGCTGCAGCAACATCTTTAGCTTCTTTAACTGGCGAACCTGTAGCTTTTGCAACCGCTTCCAAAGTAGATCCAGCCATTTTAGCTTCAATTAATTTAGCTTTTTTCTCATTTAATAATTTGTATCCGATCATTTTCTTAGCATCTTCAACCGGCATTAGCCCTTTAGAGTTAACATTTTTCAAACGTGCAACAACGTGACCAGCTGGAGTATCGAAACGCTTTACATCACCTTCGCTTGCGCTGAATGCCCAACGAACAATTTCTCTTTGCGGACCAACACCTTGAATATTTTCATCCAATGCTAATACTTTAGCAGCTGGCAATACTGTCAATTTACTTTCTTTCGCAGCAGTTTCAAAATCTTTCTCGTTTGCTAAGATTTCAAATTGTGTTGCTTTTGTGAAACTTGCATCCGTAGTTGCTTCAGAAGCAACAATTTTTTGGGCAATTGTAGCTAAACGAACTCCGTCTTGCTTATCAGTTACATTAATGATATGGAAACCAAATTCTGTTTCTACTAAACCTATTTTACCTACTGGATTTCCGAACACAAAGTTTTCGAAATTTTTAGTCATTCTTCCTTTAGTGAAATAACCTAAATCTCCACCTTGTTGTTTTGAATTATCATCAGAATTCGTGTACGCTAACATTGCAAATGAACCAGGGTTAGCTTGAGCCTGCACCAACAATTCATTAGCTTTTGCCTGCGCCTCTTCTTTAGTTCTGTTAGATTGTGGTCCAGCAGCACCTTTGTAAGATAACAAGATATGACTAGCCTTAGCATTGATTCCAGCTTTTTTAGACATTACTTTAGAGATACAGTAGTAATCACCAAAAACATATGGTCCATAAATAGCACCCGGAGCTGCATTAAATAATGCTTCTGCGTGATCAATTGGTAAATCTTTTTTAGCAATATACGTTGAATCGTATTTAATATCAGAATTTGCATTCACAAACTCAACTGCATTAGCTGCATTTCTGAAACCTGCAACCGTGTCATTTTTCCCTGTAGTAGCATTGTATAGAACTGAAGAATTCAACAAAGCACTTACTTTATCCTTAACTGCTTTCTCATCAGCTGCAGATGGTTTATCTTCAATTAAAACATATTCGAACTCACGAGATTCTTCCGCTTTGAATTTCTTCTCATTTTTCTTCATGTAAGCAATTACTTCATCATCTGTCAATTCTACTTTCTTATCATCAATTGTTGAATAAGGAACAGAAACTACATCAAAAGTAACTTTATTATTCTCTAACTCGTAGTTGAATTTACCCTCAGCTTGAGTAGTATAAAAACCAGACTTTATGATAGTGTTATACATTTGCTCGGTAGCAAATTGAGACAACGACTTCTCATAGTTTAGCCATTGTTGCCATCTTTCTGGTGATTGTTTGAAAGAAGAAACCATTTCATTGAATCTTCCTTTATCGAATTTTCCGTTTGGACCTTTGAATTGGGCGAACTGTGGATCATCTTGAATAACAGAAATCAATTGGTCATCGCCTAAACGCAACCCTAATTTCTCAAATTGATTTTCCAACAATACTCTTCTCACCTCTTGCTCCCAAACTCCATTTGTAGCTTGCATCAAAGACATTCCTTGTTGGCTCTTTTGAGCATTGTCAACTTTAATTCTAAAGTCTTCAAATGGAATATCTGTCCCATTAATAGTACCAGCGTTTCTAGACCCTGTTCCAAAACCTCCATTTTCGATTAAAGCACCGATAATGAACGCAAACAAAGACAATCCTACGATAGCGATTACTAGTAAAGAACGTTGTCTAATTTTAGATAAAACTGCCATTATATTATTTAATTTTTTTATTCAGTGGGCGAAAATACAATTATCTGCGAAATAATAAAAGATGTTCGCTTTTATTTTAATAGAAACTTTAATTTTTTATTGATTCTTATCCCTGTCCTCAAATTTTTTAGCAAATTTTCTACGGAAAAAGAACAAACCAATAGCCACAACACCCATTGCCATAATAAGATATGCATTCTTATCTGCTGCATTCAATTTCATCAACCCATCTATTAACAATATGACACCAGCTATCAAGTAAGCATATTGCGTATATTTCATATAATTCATAATTTCTATTTTTAAAGATTGTATGTTCCTTTAATTTGTTGTGTATCCAAAGACTTAAAATCCTTGCTGAAATCAATCCCAACACCCTCAATTACACTACCTTTATCAGTAAAAACATACGGTTTTTGAGTAAAAAACCATTCATTTTTCTGATCATAATACAACTGCTCTGTTTCTAGCTTTTTCCCATCATGAGTAGTGATACTCACCCGCCCCTGCAACTCAATAATACTCGATGTTGAATACGAAATTGCATAATCGGATTTCACAAAATTCTTATTACCCAAATCATCATAAATAGTCACATTAATTCCTTTCGGAAATTCGGTAAACGGAAATTCCAAATGTGAATAATCCAACATTTGCGGAGAAACCAAAACTGCCTTAATCTTACCCGAATCGGTGTATTTCAAGTTAAACTCTTGCGCTTCGCCAACAGGATTAAGTTCTGTAATATTAATTTTCTGTACCTCTTTAAAATTACTTTCACAAGAAACTAAAAAAAGTGCTGCTGTATTGAACAACATCACTTTTCTTATATTTTGTATTTTGAAAAAGAATTTCACGCATTAATCGTATTTACGTTTAACAAACCATCTATCGTTAAATGACAATCCAACCGACAGGTTCATATAGTTTTCCTGAACCAAACCTGCATCAACTGTACCTCTTTTTCCGAATTCTACTCCAATATTGATATTCGACAAGGAACCTGCAATTGGCATACCCAGCCCTAAAGTCAACGCTCTATCTTTAATAGACTGAGAATTAACGATTAACCCTGTATTTTCATACCTAAGACCTGCTCTATAGGTCACTCTATTCAAATAACTAGAAAAAGAATTGTATTTTGGAATATAATATCCTCCCATAGCAATTTTAGAAGCGCTTTCAAAAGAAGCATTTGGATAAGATACACCATAATTCCCTTTACTTGAAAAAGTCGATTCAACACCTACATACCATTTTTTATCCAATCCAATACCAGCACCAAAGGCAAGTTTAGATGGCAAACGTATTGCAGAATTAGGCACTTCTACGTCTCGAGAATCCCAAACAATTTCAGCACCCGATGGTGTATAGGTAATTTTAGCTATATTTCTGGTATTATCAGTCTTAAGAATAGAAGTCGGACTAAATGTTAACCCTGAGGTTAAATCATATTTATTGATTTTTGCTTTAAAACTCAATCCAGTTTTAAAAGTCAGTCCATTCAATTCTGAAATATTCATTTCCCGAGTACCAAACTGTAAATCAGACGAGAGAAAAACAGCATTCTTCTCAATACGCCCAAAATTGTAAGACATGTCAGCACCAATGCTTAATTGCTTTGTAATTTGATAACCTGCTCCAGCAAAAAAACGATTAACATTACCCACTCCGGTAAATTTAGTTCCTTCTGTATCGGTAACATTTACAATTTTATATCCGACAGCAGAATACGGCATCAATCCTAAACTAACACCTAGTTTTTTACTGACCGGAAATGACATGGCCAAGTAATCAAAACTGGTGCGTTTGGCTTTTTCTTCTTCTTCGGCTGTTTTTAATTTTGACGGAGTATATGTTCCACCCACAGTAAATGTAGTTAATCTTAAAGATGAAAACGAAGCAGGGTTTTGCAAATTTATATGAATACTATCATTAACAATCCCCAAACCTCCCATAGATCTGTTTTCAGTTGTTCCTTTGAATTTAATCTCACCAATCCCATAAGACGAGTAAGGCGAAGCAGTTCCTTCTTGAGCAAAAGTATGTAATGAAAAAAGGAATAAACTCCCTAAAATTATTTTCTTAATCATTGTTGATTTGATATTGGTAT
>DATEDY010000368.1:0-2092 GCA_035281405.1 Flavobacterium sp. | reverse complement strand
CCACAGAGTTATTCCTGATTTTATGATTCAAGGTGGTTGTCCTTTAGGAACAGGAACTGGTGACGCAGGATATAAATTCGACGATGAATTTCATCCATCATTGAAGCATGATAAACCAGGAGTTTTATCAATGGCTAATGCAGGCCCTGGTACAAATGGTTCTCAATTTTTCATTACACATGTTGCAACACCATGGTTGGATGGAAAACATTCCGTTTTTGGACATGTAGTTGAAGGTCAAGATGTGGTAGATGCAGTTGCTCAAGGAGATACTTTGGAAAGTCTTGAAATTATCAGAGTAGGTGCTGAAGCAGAGAACTGGAACGCTATTGAAGCATTCAGAACTTTTGAAGGTTCTCGTTTGAAAAGAATTGAAGAAGCTAAGCGTCAGGCGGAAGAAGCTATGGAAAAATTAGCAGCCGGCTTTGAGAAAACTGAAAGTGGACTACGTTATAAAATCATTCAAAAAGGTAACGGTAAAAAAGCGGAAGCGGGTAAAACGGTTTCAGTACACTATACTGGTTCATTAGAAAACGGAAAAACTTTTGATAGTTCATATCCTAGAAAAAAACCAATTGAATTCCCATTAGGTCGCGGTAATGTGATTGAAGGATGGGATGAAGGTATTGCTTTGTTGCAAGTTGGGGATAAAGCTCGTTTTGTAATTCCTGCGTACTTAGGATACGGAGAAAGAGGTGCTGGAGGTGTAATTCCGCCAAATGCAACTTTAGTTTTTGACGTTGAATTGATGGACGTAAAATAAGAAGTCATAAAAAATATATAAATTTTTAAAAATCCTGATTCATTTGAATTGGGATTTTTTTATTTTTATGACCTAACCCAAAAAGAATATGAAAAACTCAAAATGGACAGCCCTAGCTGTTTTAGGAATTGTAATATATGCTTGTTCACCAAAGGTGGCTACTACGGCTCCAACAGCAATAGCATCTACAGCAACTGTTTTATCACCTGAATTGGCAAAAGGGAAATCATTATATGAAGACAGTTGTGCACATTGTCATAAATTGTTTCCGACATCTAAACATGATAAGGAAGGTTGGGTAACAACACTGGACAGAATGGCGCCTAAGGCCAAAATTACAGAAGAAGAAAAAACATTGATTTACAATTATCTGGTAGCCGGATTATAAAACAAACCCCATCATTGATGGGGTTTGTTTTTTTTGCGAACTCAATTCAATCTTTTTTGCTTTTAAAGTTTATAACTAAACTTTCTTTGCTTCAACTACAACATGATTATTAATTAGCTTCCATTCGTTATCAGTGTCTAAAACCATGGAATTGTATGAAACAAAATTGTTTTGGGCACTTTCCAAGCGGATTTTGACCATAGCAATGGTATCACTTTCGTCAAGCATCATGATTTCCATTTTTCGGGGTAAGCCACCAAAAATTCCTTTTTCAATGTTGGCTATATACTGTACTTTGTTTAGGATTGCAACACCGGGTTCTCCTAAAAAATTGTTGCTGGTTACTCTGAAATCATGGTGCAATACAGTATTTAGTAATTGAGTGTCACTGTTGTCACCTCCTTTAACAAAGAAAGTTATTGCTTGTTCAATTTTTTCTTTCGTTGTCATTTTAAATGTTTTCTAAAATGGGACAAAATAGCCTTTTAATTACACTGTAGTTAGTAGCGCTAGGATCACTGAAGTCTGAAAAACACTTGATTTGCCAAGCTTGAGTTTTTTGTGCCTGCTTATTATCCGCAGTATCCCATGGTGGATAAACACGAATACCACGTTTCCCTTCTTTTTTATTTTCTGTAATAATTCCTTGTTCTGCCAAAACTGATTTCGGAAAGATGAATTGCCCTATATTATCTTCACTACTGCAAGTAATAATGATAAAGTCGAAATCATCTAAAATAGAAAAAGGCTGCGTTTTTCCATGTTCATTTCTTTTCCAAATGGTTACAAATTGCCCTGACTTTGTAGGTGTTATTTTTGCAACCCGATGCTCGATTTTTTTTGTGTTGATAACAAACGAACAAGCACCATATTCTATACTTTCTTTGTGCAATTCTGGGTTTTTAAGATCAAGATTACATTTCTGATAAACCAAAGTTGCT
>DATEDY010000367.1:0-8453 GCA_035281405.1 Flavobacterium sp. | reverse complement strand
GCAGTTAACAGGTAATTAATTATAAAACGGCCTAGGTTTTTAGGCTGTTTTATCTATTTTTGCTCAAAACAAACTAATAAAATTGAAAAAATTTCCTACATATAGACAAGCTGATTCCAAAGATTGTGGTCCTACCTGTTTAAAAATAGTTTCGAAGTATTACGGAAAAACGTTAAACATCCAGCAATTAAGGGAGTTTAGTGAAACCACCAGAGAAGGGAGTAACCTACTTTTTTTAAGTGATGCTGCCGAAAAAATTGGTTTTAGAACCTTAGGGGTGAAATTAAATGTTGAAAGTCTTGAAGAAGCTCCTTTGCCTTGTATTTTGCATTGGAACAAAGAACATTACGTTGTTTTGTACGATGTCAAGAAAGGAAACTATCATATATCGGATCCGGGATTCGGATTGATCAAATACAATAAGGAAGATTTTCTTAAGTTTTGGATAGGTAATAATGCCGATGAAAAAACTACAGAAGGTATCGCATTGTTAATGGAACCTACGCCAAAATTCAACCAATCAGAATTTGAAAAAGAGGAGAAAAAAAGCATCGGTTTCGGAATTCTTTACCAGTATTTATGGCGTTATAAGTCTTTTTTAATCCAATTAAGTATTGGATTGTTAGCAGGTAGTTTACTTCAACTTATATTTCCGTTTCTAACACAAAGTATAGTTGACGAAGGTATTCAAAATCAAAATATTGGATTTATCTATCTTATTCTTTTTGCACAATTGTTTCTATTTGCAGGAAGAACAGGATTGGAGCTAATTCGAAGTTGGATTTTGCTGCATCTGTCTACTCGAATAAATATTTCGCTCATCTCTGACTTCTTCATTAAACTGATGAATCTCCCGATTTCCTTTTTTGACGTCCGTATGACGGGGGATATTATGCAGCGAATCAGTGATCACAGAAGAATTGAAAGAATTTTGACCACTTCCTCATTGAACGTTATTTTCTCAGTGATTAATATGTTTGTTATGGGTGGTGTTTTGGCCTATTTTAACCTGCAGATATTTTTTGTGTTTTTTGGAGGTAGTATTTTATATTTCGGATGGATTACACTGTTCTTAAAGCGAAGAGAGGAATTGGATTACAAACGTTTTTCTGAAGTAAGCCAAGAACAAAGTAAGGTCATGGAATTAATCAACGGAATGCAGGAAATCAAGCTGCATAACGCGGAAAAACAAAAGCGCTGGGGCTGGGAATATGTACAGGCTAGATTATTCAGAGTTTCTATGAAAGGATTGATTTTAGAGCAATCACAATCAATAGGGTCATCTGTAATTAATGAGCTGAAAAACATTTTCATCATTTTTATCTGTGCAAAGCTGGCCATGACTAATGAAGGCGGATTTACTATAGGTAGTATGATGGCTGTGAGTTCTATTGTGGGTAGTTTAGATGGTCCAATTACGCAGTTAATTGGTTTTGTAAGAGAATTGCAGGATGCTAAAATCTCTTTAGCACGTCTTTCTGAGATCCATGATAAAGAAGATGAAATTCAACAGGAAGAGTTTCAAATGCATGAAGTGCCAAAAAATGAAGACATCATTATTAAAGACGTGTCCTACCGTTACCTAGGTTCAGATATACCGGTTTTGGATGGGTTAAACTTAACTATTCCGGCTAAAAAAGTAACAGCAATAGTTGGTGTGAGCGGAAGTGGCAAAACTACGCTCATGAAACTGTTACTTAAATTTTACGAACCTGAAAAAGGAGATGTCTTTGTGGGGAATTCTCAACTTAAAAATATCTCCCAAAAAGCATGGCGCGATAATGTAGGTGCAGTAATGCAGGAAGGTTTTATTTTTAATGATACTATCGCTAATAATATTGCTGTGGGAGTGGATCATGTAGATAAAAACCGATTGGCTTACGCAGTCGATGTTGCCAATATTAAAGAATATATTTACAGCTTGCCTTTGGGATACAATACTAAAATTGGTCAGGAAGGAGTTGGAATGAGTACAGGACAAAAACAGCGTTTGTTAATTGCCAGAGCCGTATATAAAAATCCGGAAATGCTGTTCTTTGATGAAGCAACTTCAGCTTTGGATGCCAATAACGAAAAAGCAATCATGCATAAATTGGATATGTTTTTTAAAGATAAAACGGTTGTCGTTATTGCACATAGATTGAGTACCGTAATGAATGCTGACCAAATTGTCGTATTGGATAAAGGTAAAATTATAGAAATCGGTAGCCACACTTCTTTAGTGGAACAAAAAGGAAATTATTTTGAATTGGTTAAAAACCAACTACAATTAGGAAACTAAATATGTCAGATACTAAATTAGATACTTCATTTGAGTTAAGAAGCGAAGAAGTTCAAGATATACTCTCAAAAGTACCCAATTGGATGATCCGATGGGGAACTGTGTTGATTTTTGGAATTATCCTGATGCTTTTTACAGTGTCCTGGTTTTTAAAATACCCGGATGTTGTAAAAGCAGAAGTAGTAATTACAACGAATGTTCCACCCGAAAAACTGGTAGCTAAAGCTTCGGGGAGAATCGAAACCATTCTGATACAAAATAAAACGGATGTTGCTGCAAATACACCTTTGGCCATAATTGAAAATTCAGCAAATTATCAAGATGTGTTCCGACTTAAAAAGGCTGTTGAATCGTTTCAATCTGCTAAATTAATGGGCAAGTTTCCTTTTCACTTATTCAAAAATGCGCAATTAGGAGAAATTGAAAGTGCTTTTGCTGTTTTTCAGAAAGACTATCTGGCAAATGATTTAAATGCAAATCTGCAACCGTATCAGGTTGAGGGTACTGCTCAAAAATCAGAAAGTACACAAATAAAAGAACGCCTGGCTTTGTTGATGCAGCAAAAAGAAATTAACGAACAGGAACTGCAATTGCAACGTACCGATATTGCAAGATATACCAAATTGCACGATAAAGGAGTAGTTTCTGAACAAGAGTATGAAGTGAAAAAACTGAATTATCTTCAGGCAGAGAAAAATTATAAAAACCTACTAACTTCAATATCGCAATTGAAATCGTCTCTGATTGAAAATACGCGTGCAACCAAAGGAACGTCAATCAACGATGTCAAAGAAACGGCGAATTTGGATAGAAGTTTATCACAGTCTTTTTTTCAACTCAAAAAAACTATCAAAGACTGGGAAATGGCATTTGTGTTGCAGTCGGCAATAGCAGGAACAGTTACTTTTACACAGGTTTGGATCAAAAATCAAACCATCAATGCCGGTGATAATGTATTCTCAATCGTTCCTTCTGCCGGAAGCGGATTCGTAGGAAAAGTCAAAGCACCATCCATGAATTCAGGGAAAATTCAGTTAGGACAAAAAGTAAATATTCGACTTGCTAATTTCCCTGACAGAGAATTTGGTATTATTAAAGGTAAAGTTGAAAATATTTCTCTGGTTCCGGATAAAGACGGTAACGTCATGATTGATGTTGTCTTACCTGATGGAATGCTTTCAAGCTATGATAAGAAGATTCCATTCCAACAGGAAATGAGAGGTTCGGCTGAAATTATCACCGAAGATTTGCGACTTATTGAAAGAATTCTGTACCAATTTAGAGATATGTTCAAAGTAGAATAAAAATGTATAGTTTTGCGAAATGCGGATACTAATAGTTTTTATATTCTTTTTCTATAATTGCTGTTTTTCTCAATTTAAAATTACCCACTACAATTCTGAGAATGGGCTACCTCACGATTTGTGTTACCAAATCATTCAGGATAAACAGGGCTATATTTGGCTGGGAACCGATAACGGGTTAGTGAAATTTAATGGAAACCGTATCGTAAACTACACACAAAATCAAGGCTTGGAAAGTAGCTTTGTAATAGGAGTCAGTGAATCTGCATCGAATACTAAAAAACTGGTTGCAACTTGGGGAGCAGGAGCTTATTTTTTTGAGAAAAACAAATTTACACCTATTGGTGATGGAGGCTTTAAACACCAAAAGCTGAATCAAATCATAGAATTTCAGGAAAAGATTTTTGTGATTGAAAACAAGAGTAGTTTGCGTTTTTACAGAAAAGGAAAATCGACATCCGAGGTCCTAAATCTTTTTAAAATTAAAGGGAAGTACAGATGGTATACTCCTCAAAATGCAAAAAAAATCACGGAATATGTCCGGAAAAATAAAATTGCTTCTGAATCAATTCAAATCGCAAAAGTCAACAACCAACTTTTCTGTTTACCAGACAAATACAATCCAAAGTTTACTAACATTATTGCAATCGACGGAAGCGACAAAATCAACTATCCGTTTCCTTTTCTTAACAACTTTGTTATAGTTGGATTGCAACGAAAAGAAGATCATTTTTTGGCAGTTACCACAAATGGCTTGGTCGAATTCAATAACCAAAAAGTAATTCGAAAACGCACATTTAACTTACCGAATTTGCGGGTTATACAGTTTGTGGAAAACCAAAAGTATGAAGTGTATTTGGCCGAAAATAAAGCAGACAAAAGCCATGAAATAATACTTTTTGATAAAAAAACCAACAACTATTCTTTCCTGAATAAAAAACTTATTAAAGCACCAGTAAGTGATATTTTAATGTCTAAAGAGGGAATTCTTTGGATAAGTACTTATGGGAATGGTATGTTTTCTGTATCAGCACCTGAGATTCAGATTGAAAGGAATTTTCTTCAGAATAATTTTTTTTTCGATTTTATCGCTACTCCCTATTTCAACTTCTACGCCACTACAGATAAAATATTTTATTCCAACAAATCGAATAGTTTTTTTAATGAAATAGCATGTTCGAGTGTCATGCGTTTCAAAGAATTGTCAAATGATACATTAGGGATAACGACTAAAAAAATAGATCCTGTTTTTAAAAAAGTTGGGCCTTACTATTTGACAAATAAGTACCCTATGTATAAAAAGGCATTTGGTGACTTTGATTTTATATATGGTGATGAAATTTTGTACGTCAGTAAAAAACAAAAACGAAAAGAAGTTAGTTTAAAATTACCGTATTCTTCAGAGGATAATCTAAATATTATAAATGTAATCAAAATCAATGATGAGTATTGGGTGGCCACAAATTTGGGAATCTTTGTTTTAAATGAAGATTTTGAAAACAGCAGAAGGATAAGTGAAAATGACGGATTGCTTTCCGAGAAAATAATTGGAATGCAACAAAGAGGAGATAAGGTTTGGATTCTGTCTCTTCAAGGGTTGACAATCTATACGAATGGTAAATTCTATAAATATCCGTATGTCAACGATAAAAACGATTGTTTCAATACTTTTATGGTCGATTCCGATGGATCAGGAACGGTCTGGTTCGGAAGTCAAAAAGGTTTGGTTCGTTTTCATGAGGGTCAATTTTATCGCTATACCAAAAAGGAAGGTTTACCGTCTAGTTTTTATTCGAAAATTTTTTTGAATGGAAAAGGAAGATTACTTTGTTTAGGTAATAAAGGAGTTACTTTGGTTTCTTCCAACCAGCTAAGAAAGACGAAACATTTGCCAATCAATCTTACTACGAATACGGGTAGTAGCATTGTTCACAAGTCAATTAAGGTAGAGCCTGATTCTGACTTTGCTATAACTGCAGAGGTAATCAATTTTAGCGATTCTGAATATACTATGGAATACCGGCTCAATACGGATAAATGGACAAAATTGACTGGGAATACCATTGATTTTTCAAATTTTTCTTCTGGGAAGTTCTCCCTCCAGTTTAGAGCAAAATATTACTTTTCAGATTGGAGTTATTCCGCTAAAATAACGGTGGATAAAATTCCGGTTTGGTATCTCCGATGGTATGTATTAGTTCCTTTTGTTTTGCTTCTTTCCATAATTCTTTTCTATTTGGTTAACCGTAGGTTTAAAAAATTGAGAGAAAGAAACCAAATGTTGCAAAATCTTTTGGAATCCAATCAGCGTCTCGAAAACCAATTGAATGAAATGCGTCACAATATAGCGCAGGATTTTCATGATGAATTAGGAAATAAACTGGCCGGCATTAGTGTGATGTCTGATCAATTGTTGCATGTGGAGCAGCTTAAACACTCAGACAATTACACGATTGTGGAACGAATTAATAGAGATAGTCAAGATCTTTTTCAGGGGATTCGCGACTTTATTTGGGCTATTGATAGTAAAAACGGAACGTTGGAAGAATTGATTTTTGCACTGACTGATTTTGGTGAGGAATTGTTCCAATATTCCGGTATTAAATTCATCGTGGAAAATGAAGTAAACGAGGCTACATTTTTGTTGCCACATTATTGGAACCGTCAATTACTGCTTTTATTCAAAGAAGCCATGACTAACGCATTTAAGTACAGTCAGGCAAAAACCGGAATCTTGATTTTTAAGGTAAATGGAAATACGTTGAACATCGAATTCAAAGACGATGGAATAGGATTTGATCCAAAGACCATTACCCGAAAGAATGGCCTTTTCAATGTTCAGAAGCGTGCTGATAAATTGAAAGGCCAACTGAAAATCGATTCTTTTTCAGGAACTTCAGTTGTTTTTGTAGGAAAAATAAAGTGAAAATCACCCGTTTTGGGTGAGTTCTGATTTTTATTAATTTGATAGTTTTACGCTTTAACCTAATTAATAAAGCAATGAAAAAACTGGAAAAATTTAAATCACTGGAATTACAAAGTAGTGAAACGAAAAAAATCATTATCGGAGGATATATTGAAGGTATGACCCCTTATACATGTTACTACAGACCACTTGATGGCGGAAAAGTTGTGGCAAGGACTTTTAGTGATCAGAACGGTAGTACTGATTGTCCACATCAGCCTGGTTATTTCAGATGTGATAAAAATGGGAATCAATATTAAAAATGCTTAATGTAATGAAAAGAGCTGCTTGGATATGAGCAGCTCTTTTTATGCAAAAATCACCCGAAACGGGTGAAGTAAAAAATCACCATAGTTAAGACATTTGCCAAAACAAATTAACTATGAAAAAGATTTTATTTTCTCTTTTTGTACTTATAAGTATAAATGCATTTGGGCAAATCGGTCAAACGAATACTTACACAGGAAGTACTACTGAAGGAACATTGGACGGTGGACTATTCCAGGCACGTTATTCTTACCCTACCTGTGTTGCCAAAGATCTGTTCAATAATATCTATGTAGCTGATAACGGAAAGCTAAGAAAAATAGATGAAAACGGCAATGTAATCACGATTTCAACAACAATCGGGAATATACATGATATGGCTCTTGATGTAACAAACGGTACTTTTATCGTTTCAACAGTTATTGATTATGAGAAAGTACTGCGCATAGATGCCAACGGGAATGTTTTGGCACAAATTTATGCCAATAGTTCAACAACATCATCTTTCGGTGGTGCATGGGGAGTTGAAGTAGATAATTCAGGAACTATTTATTATTCAGTACCTACTTTTCATATTATCCAGAAATATGTCCCTTCCACGAATACGACTACTACTTATGCTGGAACTTTTCTTTCGCCGGGAAATACTAACGGAACCCCTCTTGGGTCTTTGTTTAGCTTCCCTCGTGATTTGGAATTTGATTCCAACGGGAATTTATATATTACAGATCAAAATAATACAGTACTTAAAAAAATAACAGCAACAGCAGTTTCGACTTTAACCAGTTCGGCAGAGAATATATACTGTATAAGTTATGCCGATAATATTTTGTATTTTACGAACAACTACAAGTTGAATGGATTTAACCTTTCAACAAATACACAGCAGGTTATTTCCGGAACTTCTAATACTGCAGGTTTTCAAAATGGTAACGCTGCAACTTCAAAATTTGACGGTCTGATGGGGATTTCGGCTATAAACCAATACTATCTTTTAGCCTGTGATTCTTATAATCATCAAATAAGAAGAATTCAAATCGGTGATGCCTGTGCTAATGCAACGGTGTTAACGGCTAATTCAGGTACTGTAAACATCGGTACAATTTCTGGAACTATCCCTTCCAATGGGATTTGTTACACTTATTCTCAAAACAATCCTAATGCCAACTGGTGGTCTTTTACACCAACACAAAACGGTTTGTTGGATATCACAACCGTAACGCCTCAAAATGCGACTGCTGTAGATACCAGATTGTCTATTTTTACTGGAAACTGTAATGCTTTAACTTGTTTTACGGGTAGCGATAATATCTCAGTTGCAGATTTGCGTTCTAATTTAAAAGATGTAATCCTGACTGCTGGAACTACATACTATTTCGTTTTTGATGATAAAGCTTCCGATAATGCTGCAGTGAATTTCTATTATGAATTCACACCTCAAACTTGTTTCAGGCCGAATTCAATTGACGCTGTTGCCGGAAGTAATACCGAAGTTACTTACGCAGTAGACTGGGACTCGCCAACACTTGGAGATACAACTCCGGATTCGTATACGGTTCAAATCGGACCGGAAGGATACACAGTTGACAGTCCCGCTGCAATTCAGACTTATGCAAATCTTACAGGTAACAACGCT
>DATEDY010000366.1:0-2647 GCA_035281405.1 Flavobacterium sp. | reverse complement strand
TGCATCACGGGTACTAAAATAGCCTGTTCCGATGTTCCAAACTACATCACCACCGGGTTCCAAATGATATGGTGACAAGCCACCTTCGCCTGTATTGTGGAAAAATCCGCCTTGTTTAGCACCTGAATTTAAAGCGAGAATCGCGTTTTTACTCAGCGATCCATAGCTCATGGCACTAACATTGAATATGCTGGCTTCATAAGGTTTTGTACATTGTGAGGAACCGATTCTTACTTTCGGATTTTCATTGACTTCTTTAAAAGGAATGGCTCTCACACTGTGATTAATCCATTCGTAACCTACATCATATACATTCAGTTGAGTTCCGAAAGGTTGTGTAGAAGTTTCTTTTTTACTTCTTTGATAAACCAAGCTGCGTTGTAATCGGTTAAAAGGTTTGCCTTCTGTATCTGTTTCAATGAAGTACTGACGCATTTCCGGACCAACAGATTCCAGTACGTAACGCATTCGTCCCAATAGCGGAAAATTTCTTTTAATTGTTTGTTTGGATTGAAACATATCGAACAGTCCCATTGCAATCAACGGTATGAAAATCAGTAATAAGAAACTGAACTTCCAATTGACATACATTAAAATTCCGGTTAAAGCTAGAATGGTGATACTAAAAACAACGAAGGCTTTTCTCATGAGTAATCGTAGGTGTAATTAAAGCATTAAAATAAGAAAAATATTTTATCGAATTTCAAAAAAACTTGACTCGGGCTGTTATTTTTAATTATATTCGACAAAATTTAAGAATAGAATTATGTACACTGAAAACAACTTAGTATCAAATGTTTCCCAACAGGAACAAGCGGAATTTTTCAAAAAAACTTATACACATGTTGCCTTAGCTATCTTAGCTTTTATAGTTGTTGAGACTGTTTTGTTGAGAGTTGTTCCTGAATCATTGATTTTTGCAATGTTAGGAGGGAAATATGTTTGGCTTTTTATTTTAGGATTATTTTGGTTAGGATCTACATTTTCTAACAATTTAGCATTCCATCCATCAAAGGAAAAACAGTACTTAGGACTTGGTTTGTTTGTTTTATTGGAAGCCATTATCTTTTTACCTTTATTAGCTATTGCTACATTATACACCGATGGAAATGTAATTATGCAAGCTGCTATGATCACATTATTTATGTTTTCAGGATTGACAGCTGTAGTATTGTTTACTAAAACTGACTTTTCTTTTTTGAGAACAGCTGTTTTGATTGGAGGTTTTGTTGCTTTAGGAACAATTGTAGCCGGAGCTATTTTCGGTTTTAATTTAGGACTTTGGTTTTCTGTGGGTATGGTTGTTTTGGCTTCTGCCAGTATTTTGTATCAAACACACCAAATTAAAGAACAATATGCCACGACGCAATATGTAGGTGCTGCATTGCAGTTATTCTCATCAATTATGATGTTGTTCTGGTACGTGTTACGTATTTTAATGAGCAAAAGAGAGTAATCATAAAAAAGGAATATAAAAAAGGAGCTGTAAAGCTCCTTTTTTATTTATAGTTATAACTCTTCAACAAGTTATTCTTCTTTTTGCCCCATCATCATTAGATAGGCTTTTAAGAATTCATCCAGGTTACCGTTTAAAACACCATCAACATCGCTGGTTTCAAAACTTGTACGAACGTCTTTGATTAGTTTATACGGATGTAGAACATAGTTTCTGATTTGTGAACCCCATTCAATTTTCATTTTGCTGGCTTCAATATCGGCACGTTGTTCCATCTGTTTCTTCAATTCAATCTCGTATAACTGCGAGCGTAACATCTGCATTGCTCTTTGGCGGTTATCTTGTTGTGAACGTGTTTCCGAACATTGAATCTGAATTCCTGTTGGCTTGTGGAATAATTGTACTTTCGTTTCTACCTTATTTACATTTTGCCCACCGGCTCCACTTGAGCGGGAAGTTGTAATTTCAATGTCAGCAGGATTGATTTCGATTTCGATACTGTCATCCACTAAAGGATATACATAAACAGAAGCAAAAGAAGTGTGGCGTTTCGCATTACTGTCGAAAGGCGAGATGCGCACCAAACGATGTACTCCGTTTTCCCCTTTTAAGTAACCAAAAGAATAGTCGCCTTCAAACTCCAATGTCACGGTTTTAATTCCGGCCACATCGCCTTCCTGAAAGTTAAGTTCTTTTACTTTATAGCCATTTTTTTCACCCCACATTAAGTACATACGCATTAGCATACTGGCCCAGTCACAACTTTCTGTTCCGCCGGCACCGGCAGTAATTTGCAGTACCGCACTCATGGAATCACCTTCGTCAGAAAGCATATTTTTGAACTCAATATTCTCAATATGCGTATTCAGCGTTTCATATAAATTGTCTAATTCTTCTTCGCTTAGATCACCTTCTTTGTAAAACTCGTAGGCAATTTGTAATTCATCGCTTTGGTTGACAGCTTTTTCATAATCTTCTACCCATTTTTTCTTTGAACGGAGATTACGAACAAGTACTTCTGCTTCTTTGGCGTTGTTCCAAAAGTCTGGCGCAAAGGTTTTTTCTTCTTCGTTAGCAATTTCAATCAGTTTGGCATCTATGTCAAAGATACCTCCTCAACGCACCAAGGCGCTCTACAATACCTTTTATTTGCTCGGCATTTGTCATATAATTTTTATATTTTTGATTTTT
>DATEDY010000365.1:0-3970 GCA_035281405.1 Flavobacterium sp. | reverse complement strand
ACTTTTTGAATCATTGTCAACGGGACAGCTTGTTGCGCACCACTTCCCGCTTCAAGATAAATCAATTTGTTACCTATGTATTCACCGGCTTGTGCTGTTTGAAGTACATAATCAGCATTGTCTCTGTTTAGTGGAGTGGTTCGGCTTACCCGTTCAACAGCAGTTTGTTTTCCGCTTTCAATAAGGATATAACCGGTTGAAATTACTTCTAAATGCGTTTTTTTTAAAATGGGGACTGCGTTTACTTGGTGTTCGATCAGGTAGTCGGGATTTCTGCCTGATAATAACGTAAGGAAAAGTATGGCATCTGCTTTATCCGAAATCTGTGACGGGTTTCCTGGAAACAACACAATGGGTAAATGTATTTTTTCTTTGAGTAAAAGAATTAATTCGTCAATAATATTGGCTTCAACAATACTTCCGCCGACAAAAATGTGTGTAGCCGGAGACTGGTTGATTTTTTCTGCCAAAGAAGGTAATGTGTTCAAATCAATTTTGTCAGGATCGAGTAAAATTGCAAGTAATTTTCTGTTTTCTTTTTTGGCCGATACTATTTGCTGATAAATCATTTGTCTTTACTTATTCTGTTGTAAAAATAGTTTTTTTGCAGATAACTATTTTCTGAAATGAAGAGTATAAGACGAAAATACTTTTCAGTATATGATTTTTATCATAAAATAGGATGAATGTCAGCAGTAATTTTGGAGTATAAAACAATAGAAATCATGACATTATATCAAAAAACATTTCAGGACTTTGAGAGAGGGTATTTAGGATTTACAACTTTAGCGATTATTGGGCAGAGTTGTTTGGGTGGGGCAGCTGCAATGTATATTTTGCAGAATGGAATTTCATTTTTACAGATGATTCAATTGGGATTTGTTGTACTTGCCTGTAGTTTTGTAAACGGAGCTATATTATCACAACAGAAGCATAAACTGGTTTTTGATTTGATTATAGCCAGTGTGTTTATTAGTGTTTTGGCAATTTTACTAAATACCCTTATTCTGTAATTAAATTTTTTCATGATAATTTTATGAAGCAATAAGGAGATTGATTTGTTGAACTTATAAAGCACAAACCAGCATGTAGCTTTGTTTTGTTTGTTGATCAATGTTTGTTTCAATTTCTTCAAAACAAATGTCAAAATTCTCGATGCTGTTATTGAAATGTAGTTCGGCACTACATTTTTTATCATGAAGTGAAAAATCTTTTTCAAAAATATGATCCGGAAAGCTGATGCCTTGCTCGCTTTTTATCTTAAAAATAGCCTCCTTGGTTCCCCAAATCACGGTGGCTTTTTTCATTTGATCTGATTCGGAAAGGTTTTCTAAATGCCACATTTCCATAAAGCGTGGGGCAATGCGCAACACTTTCGATTTTACTTGTTCTATGTCTATACCAATGCTTTTATTACTTAATGCGATTGCAGCAAAATCAAATGAATGTGAAATCGATATGTGTTTGTTGTCTTTTAAATGAGGTTTTCCTAATTCATCATAAATTAAATCAAAGTCGGTGTAACCACAATGCTGAAGTAACATTCGTACGCTCAAGAAACCTTTTTGGTGGCTTTCGGATTTCATGTTTTCGAGTCGGGTTAACGAAGTGTCTTTGAGTGATGCCTGATGGAATAACTCATTGAAATTTTCGGTTATTTCCCAGAGGAAAACCGTTGTGTTGTTGTTGATGTGGATGGTTTTGAATAACGGCATGGTTGCTTAAAATAGCCCCGATTGCAGCGACATCCTTTTTAAAATTGCTAACTGAGCTTGTCGAAGTTCAATTTTAAAAAGATACAGCGGAAAGCGGGAAATAGCTCCTAAAAATTAAATATACTGAAAATTAGTGTTTTATAATTATTAAACAAATATTAATTATCGATTAATAATTGGGAAATCGAAAACTAATCTGTAATTTTGCAGTCCAAATTTTGTTAAACAAATATACTAAAATAGATGAGTACAACAACAATTCCGTTTGTAGCTTATAAGGTTAAAGATATTAATCTTGCAGCTTGGGGAAGAAAAGAAATTGAATTGGCAGAAGCTGAAATGCCAGGTTTAATGGCACTTCGTGCTGAATATGGGGCTAGCCAACCTTTAAAAGGAGCGCGTATTGCAGGATGTTTGCACATGACAATCCAGACAGCAGTTTTAATTGAAACTTTAATTGCTTTAGGAGCTGAGGTAACTTGGTCTTCATGTAATATTTTCTCTACTCAGGATCAGGCTGCCGCTGCAATTGCTGCTGCGGGAATCCAGGTTTATGCTTGGAAAGGTCTTGATGAAGAGTCTTTTGACTGGTGTATCGAGCAAACATTATTCTTTGGTGAAGACAGAAAGCCATTGAATATGATCTTGGATGACGGAGGTGATTTAACCAATATGGTTTTTGACCGTTACCCAGAATTAATTCCTGGTATCAAAGGTTTATCAGAAGAAACTACTACTGGTGTTCACCGTTTATACGAAAGAATGAAAAACGGAACTTTGTTCATGCCGGCTATCAATGTTAACGATTCGGTTACTAAATCGAAATTTGATAACAAATACGGATGTAAAGAGTCAGCTGTAGATGCGATCCGTCGTGCTACTGACGTGATGTTGGCAGGTAAGAGAGTTGTAGTTTGTGGATACGGTGACGTAGGTAAAGGTACAGCGGCTTCTTTCCGCGGTGCAGGTTCTATTGTTACAGTAACTGAAATCGATCCAATTTGTGCTTTACAGGCTGCAATGGATGGTTTTGAAGTGAAAAAATTAGATACAGTTGTTGGTAATGCAGATATCGTAATCACTACAACAGGTAATAAAGATATCGTTGTTGGGAAACACTTCGAAGCAATGAAAGATAAAACGATCGTTTGTAACATTGGTCACTTCGATAACGAAATTGACATGGCTTGGTTAAACAAAAACCATGGCGCATCTAAAATCGAAATTAAACCACAGGTTGATAAGTATACTATTGCTGGTAAAGATATTTTGATCTTAGCTGAAGGACGTTTAGTTAACCTAGGTTGTGCTACAGGTCACCCATCATTTGTAATGTCTAACTCGTTCACTAACCAGACTTTAGCTCAAATCGAACTGTGGACTAACGCTGCAGCGTATAAAAATGAAGTGTATATGTTACCGAAACATTTAGATGAGAAAGTAGCTGCTTTACACTTGGCTAAATTAGGAGTTGAATTAGAGACATTGAATGATGAGCAGGCAGCTTACATCGGTGTTGAAGTTCAAGGTCCGTTCAAGCCTGAGTACTACAGATACTAATAAAATATATTAGAAAAAAAAAGCCTCTCCATTTGGAGAGGCTTTTTTTATGTTGATCAATTTTTACGAGTCAAATCTACTGTTGTAGTAGTTTTTCAAAATCGGAATCTGTATGAATATCATAATGGCAGTCAAGACAAAACTATAAGTAGTCACTGATGAAAATTCATAAGAAGCGGTTATGTTGTTAAAAGGGATAAAGTCAATATGTGGAACCCATTTACTAGAACCTGTCGCGTCATAGAAAAAACTTGAGATGATCAAAGTCATTAATAGACTAAAAATGGCGATCAATATTTTCTTTGAAATCAACGGTTTGTATGTGGTAATGCTACTAGTTTTGGTTGCTAATACCTGTGACATCACTTTTGAAGTGAAATCGAACGACGGAGTGTCTAAAACACGACTCTTCATCAAGTGGTCAACCAACTCTCCTATGTGTTTGTCTTCGTTCTTATTCATAATAATTAATTATTTCAGGTTCTAATCGTTGTTTTAAGATAGAAGCCAACTTTTTTCGGGTTCTGAAGAGCTTCACTTTAATGTTGCTAACGCTGTTGTTCATTATTTTGGAAATTTCATCCACCGACTGCTCATCATAATAGTATAAAGTTATCAGGAAAGCTTCGTCGCTTGGCAATTCCTCTAAACATTCCTGAATGGCTTGGTTTTTTTCTTTTTCGTCAATGGCATCA
>DATEDY010000364.1:0-35718 GCA_035281405.1 Flavobacterium sp. | reverse complement strand
GTAACAATATCAGAAAGTTTATTACTGTCGTATTGTTCCGTATCCATTTTTACATTAGCCCTATTATCGTCGGATTTCTTTTTTGCTTCTCCAGTTATTTCAGGATACATTACCACATTCATGTCCATCTGGTTAAGTGACATCTGCATCCCCATATCATCTAAATCTCCATTCATTCGCATCATGTCATTCATCATCTTCATTCCCTCAAAATATTTGAGTTTTGGCAATGGCGAAATTAATTGTTTAATACCACTGCCAATATATACTGATGTCGATTTTGTCCTGTCTTCTGGTGTTGCCAAAAACTCATAAGCAGTTTTGTCTGCTGGAATGGTAACAATAACATCATAGGTCTCTGAAACCGCAATAATTAACCGGTCCACTTCAACAGGTTCCACATCATTACCATCATTAGCAACCACAGTGATTTTCCCACCGGCATAGGTTAACCAAAAATAAGAGGATGCGCCTCCGTTGGAAATTCGCAATCGGACTTTATCACCGCCTTTGAATTGTGAAAGTTGGCTTTCGCTTTTTCCGTTGATCAGGAATTTTTCATAATACACATCGCTAACGTCCATCGCATTCATGCGTTTCCATTCATTGGTTACTTTCGTCTTGAAATGTCCTTGTTCTATGGCTTCCGCATAGCTTTGTGTTGTTCCCTTTTTAATAGCAAACCAATCGGTCGCGTTGTGCAGCATTCTGTGAACATTTTCAGGTTTAAGATCTGTCCATTCACTCAAAATCAGAGGTACTGTTGGTAAATCATCTATTCCTTTTCTGAAAGTGGGATCATTTGCCTTTTTATTCATTATAAAAGATCCGTACATTCCAATTTGCTCTTGCAGCCCCGAATGACTGTGATACCAATGCGTCCCGTGCTGTACAATCGGGAAAGTATACTTATGGGTTGTATGTGGCTGTATTGGCATTTGGGTTAAATTAGGAACGCCGTCTTCTTTATTGGGCAAAAACAATCCATGCCAATGCATGGATGTCTCTTCATTTAACTCATTATGCACATAAATTTCTGCAATATCTCCTTCAGTAAATGTAAGCGTGGGCATTGGAATTTGTCCGTTTACCGCTATCGCTCTTTTTTGTTTACCTGAAAAATTGACTATTGTGTCACGAACATATAAGTCGTAACGAACTGTTTTGGGAAGTTCGTTTTTCGCGACAACAGTGTCTGCTTTCAGCACTTCAGTTTCCTCCTTTTTTGCATTCGAAACACTTTCTTTAGCTGGAGAAATTGTATTACTAATCGTAGCTGCTTTCTTTGGTGATTCCTCCTTTTTCCTTTGAATTTTATACTGCTTTGGAACTGTTCTTTTCTTAGTTGCTTTTGGCTTTTCTTTTATCAGCGTCATACCACATTTTGGACAGTTACCTGGTTTGGGCATATGAATTTCCGGATGCATAACACAGGTGTAAAACGCCTGCTGTGTATCCTTTTTGACTTGAGCATTTCCAAAAGAATATAAGCATATAAAGAATATTAATAGGATTCGTTTTTTCATCTTTTATTAAAGTTATAAATTTCGTAATCGCAAAGCATTTGCAATTACCGATACTGAACTAAATGACATGGCTAAAGCCGCAATCATTGGTGATAATAAAATTCCAAAATAGGGATATAAAACTCCTGCTGCAATTGGAACTCCTAACGCGTTATAGAAAAAGGCAAAAAACAAGTTCTGCTTGATGTTTTTCATAACGGCATGACTTAAATTCTTGGCTTTTACAATACCTTGTAAATCGCCTTTTACTAAAGTGATTTTGGCACTTTCTATAGCTACATCGGTTCCAGTTCCCATGGCAATTCCTATGTTGGATTGTGCTAATGCCGGTGCATCATTGATACCATCGCCCGCCATGGCAACAATTTTACCTGCTGCTTGTAATTTTTTAATTTCATTCAGTTTGTCTTCAGGTAAGCACCCTGCTTTATAGGATGTTAATCCCAATTCGTCCGCAACGGCTTTGGCTGTATTGACGTTGTCACCAGTAAGCATAATTACCTCAACACCTTGTCTGATCAATTCCTTTATAGCTACTGCACTCGATGTTTTAATTGCATCGGTAATGGATACATAACCAACTACAATACCCTCAACGGCTATATAGGATACCGTTTTTCCCAATTGTTGCTCGGCAATGATTTTATTTTCTAAATCATCAGCAACAGAAGCTTTGACTTGATCCATTAGCTTCTTATTACCTAATGCTACTTTTTTTTGAATTACTGTTCCGGTAACTCCCTTTCCTGCAACAGCTTCAAAATCGCTTACTTCAATTAAAGAAATCGCCTTGGTTTTGGCATAATTCACAACGGCTTGTGCCAATGGATGTTCACTATATTGGTTTAATGATGCAATGCTTTGTAACAAATCATCCTCATTATCATGGATTGAATAAACTTTTTCAACAGATGGTTTTCCTTCAGTAATGGTTCCTGTTTTATCTGTAATCAGCACATTTACTTTGTTCATGTTCTCCAATGCTTCCGCATTTTTTATCAAAATGCCGGATTGTGCCCCTTTACCAACTCCTACCATTACTGACATGGGAGTTGCCAAACCTAATGCACAAGGACACGCTATAATCAATACTGCGATGGCATTTATAAAACCATATACTAAGGCTGGTTCAGGACCCCATTTTGCCCAAATGAAAAAGGTAATTACTGCAATAATGACCACAATTGGCACGAAATATTTGGCAATGCTATCAGCTAATTTTTGTATGGGTGCTCTGGAACGTGAAGCATCATTTACCATTTGCACAATTTGAGAAAGCAAGGTTTCTGAACCTACTTTTTCTGCTATCATCACAAATGATTTGTTCCCATTGATTGTTCCCGCTATCACATGATCCTCTTTCTTCTTATCTACCGGAATTGGCTCACCTGTAATCATGGCCTCGTCGATACTGCTTTCGCCCTCAGTTATTTTTCCATCTACCGGAATTTTATCTCCGGGTTTTACTCTTAGTAAATCCCCTTTTTTTATGTCATGGATGGAAATTACAATATCGTTTCCATCCCTAACCAAAGTAGCTTCTGTTGGTGCCAGCTTCAATAATTCTCTAATCGCCCCACTGGTTTGACTGTGTGCTCTGGCTTCTAACAATTGCCCTAATAACACCAAGGTTAGAATGACAGTTGTGGCTTCAAAATAGAGATGCACAGTTCCATGTTCGGTTTTGAATTCACTTGGAAATATAGTAGGAAAAAACATACCCGCTAAACTGAATAAAAAGGCCACTCCTGTACCAATTCCGATAAGGGTAAACATGTTCAAATTCCAAGTTATGATGGACTTCCATGCCCGAACAAAAAACATCCAACAAGCATAAAAAACCACGGGAAGTGATAATAGTAGTTGCACACCATTCCATTTAGTGGCTTCCATGAGTTGTAATAAAGGATTGTTGTGTACCATTTCAATCATAGCAATGGCGAAAATAGGGACTGTAAATGCAACAGCTATTTTCATTTTCTTCACCAAACTTTTATACGTTTTTTGGTCTTCGCTGTCACTAGGCTCCAAAGGCACTAAATCCATTCCACAAATGGGACAGGAACCCGGCGTTTCACTAATTACTTCGGGGTGCATTGGACATGTATACAGCACTTTGCCAACTGTCAACTCTGGTGCTTTTACCAAATCCATACCACATACCGGGCAATCTCCCGCTTTATCATAGACTTTTTCGCCTTCACAATGCATAGGGCAATAATATTTACCTGGTGAAGTACCCGGAATAGGGATTGCTTTTTTATGGTCATGAGAATGTATCGCACAACATGATTTCGCAGTAGTTTCATTAGCTGGAACCTCGGGGGACATTTTGCCATGGGTCATTGCTATGGTATACTTCCCAACGGCTGCCAATGCTTGTTGCAACTGTGTCGTTGGAATATGCTTTTCCATTGTTATAGTAGCTATGGGTGGATGTAAGGTAACTTTAGCTTCAATCCCTTCAATTGTATTCAACGCTTTTTCGACTTTGGCGCGACAACCATCACAAGTCATTCCGGTAATGTTGTAAGTATGTATCATCTTTCTGTTATTTTAATACAAATTTCCAGTATAACAGTCTGTTGGAGTTGCACAATTTTGGGTTTGATTTGCAAGATTTACAAATCCTCAATTTGTCTCCGCTTGATGGATTTTAAGTTTTTGAAATAGGTTGGCGAAAAGCCGGTTATCTTCTTGAATTGGTTACTTAAATGCGAAACACTACTGTAATTTAAAGAATAAGCAATTTCACTCAGTGACAATTCATCATAGAGGATTAACTCCTTTACCTTTTCTATTTTTTGATTCATAAAATACTTCTCAATAGTTGTGCTTTCAACTTCTGAAAACAAATTACTTAAGGTATTATAATCTTGATGTAATTCTTGTGAAAGATAATCAGACAAATTGCTTTTCAAATCGTTGTTTTTATTCTGAACCAAATCAATAATAAGCGTTTTAATCTTATCGATTGTTTTACTTTTCTTATCGTCAATTAAATCAAAACCTAATAAACGAAGATTCTGAAGTAATACCTCTTTCTCATTTACCGAAATATCCTTTTCCAATACAACTTCACCTAACTCAACTGAAATAATAGGAAGCCCAAGCTTTTCAAACTCCGTCTTCACAACCATTTTACAGCGGCTACATACCATATTTTTAATGTATAGTTTCATAGGTCAATACTTAGGACTTTATACTACAAACTAACCCTGTCGCCCCAAACAAGGTTAGTTGATGTACTTTAACTTATACTAAGTTATTTACTTAGCTACAGGCTCGGTTAACTCCATACCGCATTTGGAGCATTTTTCTCCTTTTTTCCCAGTGATTTCATTATGCATTGAACATGCATACAACTCAGATGTCACTTCAGTTGATTCGGTTGTCTCTGCTGTTGGAGTTGCTTCTGTTTTTTCTGTTGCTTCTGTTGCAGAATCATCGGATGCTGCTTTTTCATTTTTTGGATTACAAGAAACCAATATGAAAGCTATTATTATAGCCGAAAAGATTACTTTTTTCATTTTATTAAATTTTAATTTATCGATTAGTAACTGTACTATAATTATACAATTTATTACAGTAGAATGAGTTATACAATTATTTTTACAATTTGTATTGTTCATACAAAACTACTTGATGGTTTCAACCGTTTTACCACAAGTCAACATCTGCGATCCATAGTACGGATTCTTGACAGCACTTTCCTTACTAAACCAATTGGCCCCTTTTCCATCATTTGCCATGGGACAATGTTGGTAATAAATTGGTGTTTCTTGTTTTGATACTTTAAACAGTTCATACATATTTTTTGATAAATCCATGAAATGATCTCGCTGGTGCTTAATGTCTTTTGTATCGGCAATATGCGCTGTATGTTCTTTTAAATCATTCAGCACTTTCATCCAAACGGTGTGGACATTGTCTCCCAACTGATCCATTTTTACAACACCGATGCTCTTCAACAAATCTTTTGCTTTAATGGAAGCAACGTTTCCATCAGTTTTTACTAATGCATCTTTCACTGCAAAATAATGATCGAAAACAGCTTTTAACGGATCGGTTTGCTTCTCTTGAACTTTATCGTTCAAATCTTCCTTCTCTACTTTAGCTGCTGCAGAATGATTAGCCTCATTTTCCACAGCTATCTCTTTTAAGGCAATTTTTGCTTCTCTTTTATATTGACAACATTCCGGAAGTTTTGAATACACATCATCTGGAGCAAGGAAGGTCTCACTGTCATAACCTGCTAATGCAATACGCTTTAAGATGGCATCTTGGTTTGTTTTTTGGGCATCATAAGTCAACGTAGCCATTTTAGTATCTGTATTCCAATCTACTTTCGCTAACTTCTTGATAGTTCCCGCTTTTTCAATGGTTTCTTTGCACATATCACAATTACCATAAATTTTTACGATGGCTGTTTTTGCATCTTTAATTTGTGCATCACAAGCTGTAAATGTTAGCAATAATACAATTCCTGCAAACATTTTTGATATTGATTGTCTCATTTTTAAAGTTTTATTTTTTGTGAAAAGGAATTAGTGAACTCCGTTCCGCTTTGTAAAGTTGTATTTTATAAATAAATGATTCGAAAACTATAGATTGCTCTCGAGAGGACAGACTTATGGCTGTCAAAAGAAGGTGTTAATTTATTTTTGGAGGCAACCAAACAAAATAAAAACCTGAAGAAATACGGGCTTTTGTATGATAAAACTTTTGTTTTTTAGTAGTAAAATTAAAAAGATCAGTTCTGAATTCTATTAAATTGAAAACGGCTAAACTCAATTGAGATATTGATGAAGTACAGTTCGAATGTCCACATTTTCCTCCACACTCTTTATCTTGACCTTTCGTCTGTTTGTCTTTGCAACAATCTTTTTTTGCTGTTGTGGAAGAGACTTCTTTTTTGCAGCAGGATTTCTCAAGTTTTGTCCCACAGGCATACGTTGAAGCAGGTATCAAAAAGAAACCAAGCGTTAAGATGAAGATAAGTATGTGGGCCTTTCTTTTCATGCTACACAAAGTAAATACAAAATTAGCTATTTTTTGGGGCTTTATGTTTTTTTTATGAATTACTCACTGTTACATAACCTATTTCTCAATTTTATAACACATATAAACTTTGCTTTAAATGAATGCCAAATTGGTTACGCTACATAAATTGCCTAATATAGTCTTGATCCTGAAAACAAAAAACTACAACTTTTTACAGTTGTAGTTCATATTCTTTGTAGACTTGATCTAGTCAAGCTTCTTAATAACTATGGGCTAAATGCTCAATCATCCAACCCCTTACCCATTAAAATCTTATCCAGATACTTTTCAATTCGCGATTCACGAGTTTTGGATTGTTTGGCAGAGGAAAAATACAACAAATACCCTCTTTGCTTTCCTCCGGTCAAAGACTCAAAAGCGGTTTTTAGATTAGTATCATTCTCCAGTCGCACTCTGAATTCATCAGGCATGTCAAACTCTTCGGTTTTTTTATACGGTACCTGCACTCCTGCTCTTTCCACCTCAACTGCTTCATAAATATACGTCTTTAACAGCTTTTCATTGGAAGTGATTTCCTCCAGATTCGTAAACCGTATTTGTCTTGCTGCCTGCACGTTCTTGGTTTGCTGAATCAACAATTGCTGCTCATCACTCAGTAAAACGCCTTTATGAAACAACAAAGCACAGTAATCCTTAAATCCATGAATCAATACCACATTATTTCCCTGAAGCGTATAACAGGGAACGCCCCACTTGACCTCTTCTGTCAGTCCACAAGCATTCACAATATTACGTAACACTTTGTATTCTTGCTGCCAACGTGTGTCTTCTTCAAAAAACCAGTCTGCTTTTGGGTTCATGACTATGAATTTATGTTTAACATCAGTTTTCTGTTCTCAGGTCTGAAATACCACGATACAACAGTTAGCACTAACAACAGTATCGGACCAAAATACTCACCCGCGCTGTCCTGAACAGCTAAATGCGAAAATACCGCCCCAGTCATTAGGAAGAAAAATCCGCCATAAGCCCATTCTTTCAATAGTGGAAATTTCGGAATCAAAACGGCCACTACCCCCAATAGTTTCCATACTCCGATAATAGTCAGAAAGTACAAAGGATACCCCAGTCCTTCCATTTTTTCAGCTTCTTCAGGTAGCTGAATCAATTGCACAATTCCTGTTGCTGTCATTCCCAATGATAACCAAAGTGTGGCTACCCAATAGATAATTTTGTTTCTCTTTGTCATAGTTGTTTATTTTAGTTTGATTAATTTGTTTTAAGCTGTTTTGCAATTTCCTCTAGTCTGTTATGCGCAAAGTTGATCCCTTGGGCAAAAGGCAGTTTTAGCATGTTGTTGCGGTCCTCAACCGATTTGTATACTACCTGCATGGTTAACTTACTGGTCGTTTCTGTTATTCCCTCAAAGTTTAAAAATTCCAATTGCACCGGAAAAGAAGTATGCTCCATTTCAAAAGTGCGGGTAATTTTTTTGTTCGGAACAAATTCATGGATTGTTCCGTTAAAATGATGCTCGTTACCTTTGGGATCTGTTGTTACAAATTGGTAGCTGCCGTGCTTTTTCGAATCCAGTTTCAGCACTTTGGTCCCCATCCATTGTGCAACGATGTCTGCTTCAACATAAGCCGTAAACAATAATTCCAACGGTAAATCGAATTCTCTCGTAATTACAATTTCCTGCCTGCCTTCTTCGGCATTGATTTTGGTTTTTTGTTCCATTCTTTTTAGTTTTTAGGTTTATAAGATTTCATGATTTGTTCCAATGTATTGAATCTTTGCTCCCATAACTGACGAAAAGGCTCAATAAAGTCGGCAATCTCTTTCATCTTTTCCGTATTAAGGCTGTAATAAATTTCACGGCCTATTTGCTCTTTACCGAGTAATTCACATTCGGTCAATATCTGCAAATGCTTGGAAATAGTCGGCCTTGCCGTATCAAAATTAGAAGCTATAGCTCCCGCAGTTACCGATTGGGCAGAAACCAAAAGTAAAATCGCTCTTCTGGTTGGATCTGCTATCGCTTGAAATACATCTCGTCTTAAATTCATTATGTAGTTATTTGACTACACAAATATATATGTAGTTATTTAACTACGCAAATAAAATCGTGTTTTTTAATTCTATCCTAATTTCTAAAAAAAACACCAACATGATTGTTTCTTTTACTCGAAGTCACTTTATGTCTTTCACAACAATTAAAATCCTATTTAACCCCATAAGAATTCGAAAAAGCCTAACATTTGGTTTCATTATCCAATTGTTAGGCTTTAAATTCATTTTGTCCTTATAATCACAATATTAAAATATCTAATCTAATACATTACAACCTTCTTCTTTTCAATAAAATTACAGGAAATTATTTTCATTCATTTTATTCATTATCAATCTCACGCAATTCTGACCTTGTGTAGAAATATCCCAATAATATTTATGAACACGGATACCATATAAAGTAAAAAAATTAAAAACATTCATATTCTTATTAGCTGCAATTTCATAATTAAGATTGATAGGAAATAAATTCAAATTTCCTATACCAAACTCTGCCTCACCTTTTTTAGAATCCCTTCTGAAATTTGTTGCCAAAGCATCGGCCAAAGAGTAAACATTGACCCATTTAATCTTATCTTCCATCACATTACACCTGTCCAAATAAAAATTGGAATAATAGGCATTGATAAATTCGTAGGGATTACCTATTGTAACTAATAATTCAGTTAGATTTCTTAAATTATCTGAAGGCAAACTACCTACAGGAAATAACAAATCTTTTGCCACAATACTTCCAAAACTATAACAATGGAAATGAATCTTCGAATTGGGTTCATTTTCAGCAATATATTCAACAAGCAAATCAAGATTTCCTAAAATTATCTGACTTCGTTCACCATTATCAATATAGTGATCAACACAAACAAATTCTGTCGCTAAAGATGTAATAATCACTTTAGATTCAGGAATTATCAATAAAACCAAAGCAGTAATTGGTACGCCAGCTTTAAATAATTCTTTTAAAGTAGGCCAATTGAATTTTGATAAAAGAGCATTGATACTTTCTGTAATGGCATCCAATTTCAGGATGGACATCAAATGTTTAAACTCACTTGAAGCACTTAAGTTTGTGGCGACATCAAGACTCGCAGGAATGAAAAACAAAATAGCCAGCGATATGATAAACAAAATAAAGAATGCATAAAAAGTAAGGTAGGGTCTGCTAAAACTATTGTACTTAAAAAGTCTCAGCACAATTTGAGGAAATTTCTTAACAGCCAAAAAAAAGAGAATAAGATTCTTAATTAGAATATTTTTCTCTTTAAATTTTTCAGTTAAAATCTCATTATATTTAAAATCGTATATCTTGTAAACCACATCACCATCTTCCTTATTTCCATCTTTTTTAAATATACTTACGACCGTACTCTCTTTCTCCTCAGTATATAAGATTTTTTCGGTCTTCAAATCAAAGGAATCTCCAGTATGCCTATAATTCAATTCATTTTTAATTCTCGTAGCATATTTCTCAACAGTATCTTCATAAAAAGACTGTCCTAAACCACCAATATAAATACCTATCTTCACAAATATCCGGTTAAATTATAACTATGCTTCTAAATAATCGTCAGCTTCATTTCTATCGTCTCTTGATGGCTTAGAATTTTCATCAAGAATACCCATTTTTGTATAAAATCCTCTAATTAAATCACTATTGTATTTACCATTTGATTTCGAAAGCGCTTCAGCAAGTGTTTCACGATTACTAACACAGCGCGCTGCATATATTACAGAACGTGAAGAAACATATACATCGTTATTAACCTCACTCGACATATAAACCTGAAAAGGCTGAGGAGTTAATTTATCAACATTTTCAGACATATACTTTTTAACCATTTCGGCTGCTTCGAGAATTTTATTATAAGTATCAAAATTAAATTCTCCCGGTCCAGGTAATAATTTAAATATCTCCGGACTATTAAATCCTATAGTATTTATACGATACTCAACTTTAGCCAAACCCAGTTCTGCGGATGCGGCCAAAGCACCAAACTTAAAATCAGCAGAGGTTTTCAAATCAGTTACATTAAGGATTACTCTCAAACCAGCCCCCCAACGAGTACCATAAATTTTTCCGCCAATAGGAGTTGAAACTATTTTATCAGTAAACATCATCGCTTCATAGCTGAAACAAAATGACTTGAAATTGCCATTCACACTGCCCACAACAACTCCAAGATCCGCTGCTGTTTGCAAATTAATTGAGCGTTGAAACACCTCAGATTGAGAAAAAGTTTGATCATCTGCAGTCAATGCGACTGGCTTTAATACATCTGCTTCTTTTTCAAACGATAAAGAATAAAACGCTCCGTTTTCTTTCAAAAGCGGGTTTATAGGAAACCATTCTAAATTGGCCATAAATAGTATTTTTAATTTGTTATAAAGTCTAAATAATTCATTTTAACCCATCTGCTTTCCATACTAATTCTACACCATCCATTCAATTCATCAGTAATAAAAACCTCCTGTCCCTTATATAAAGAACTGCTTTTGGGAAAATCAGTTGAAGGTCCAGTTCTCACATTCAATACATCTGCATTTACTAAAACACGTTTAACCACACTGGTAAGCTTTCCATACACCCAATGTTCTGCAGAAGATGAAATTTTCAACCATCCGTCTTTTTCTGCAAAAACTCTCAAAATCGAACCTTGACTTACCGATTTTCTATTAGATACAATCTCATAATCAATGCCGGCTCCTTCCCTTATATTAAGTACGCTTGCTTTTACGCTCACGTATTTAACAATTGATACTGTAAGTGGATTGGGAGTATCACTTTGGAGCAAATTATAGACAAGTGGTAAAAAATTATTTTTACAATCATCAACTTTATTCCCACCGAAAAAATCACTCCCGGGACAAGTTTTATTGTTTTTTGAACCATTATTCCTTTCTCCGGTTGACAAATCAAACCAATGGTGATAAACAATTTTATTCGTGTTGATAGCCAGATTGAATTTTCGGCATAAAGCAGCAGTCATTCTGATAATTGTTTCCTTTTGAGATGCATTCATTATGTCTGCACCTTTATCAAAATTTCCCAAATTTTCTATACAAACCGCATTCGCATTATTCCCTAGAATACAGGCCGGTGTTTTTTCAATATTTCTACCAGTAATAATTGACCCATCAGGAAATGTTGTAAAGTGTTGTCCTATATCTTGCCATCCGTTATGAGCCACATGAAACTGTTTCATATTCTGTTGTAAATCAAAATGATTACCGCCATTAAAATGTACGTATGAAGGCTTATAAGTATGATGTTGTTGTAAAAACAGGATGGTTCTGGCAATCTTCAAATTTGAAATATAATCTTCAAATTCATCAATTGTCATCTTTCTAAAACCATATTTCACTTCCATATCATTGTTGCTTTACTCTTTATCTGACATCTCCAACAGCCTGAACACCAAAATTCCCTATCTCGGCAAACTCAATAAAGCTACCAATTCTCATTGTGTTGGTTCCGCCGGGTGCAGCAGAAAACGTAAGTTGCGGTGTCAAAACACCTCCACTATCTTTACATCTTAAAACTCCTTCAAACTCAATAATCGTTGTAGCTGATGTGTCTGATGCATTAATAACCTTAGAAGCTGTCCCGCTTACTTGTACATTAGATACAGTTGAAACAACAGTATTTGCTGCAGATGAAAATGTTCTTACCGTATATTCCATAGAATTTACAGACAAACCTCCACTAAGTGCCCAACCTATAGCCGTTGTGTGAGCTGCAGTACCTGTCGCTAATAAATATTTCCCTCTAAAAAAATAGGTTCTGTCTGCGGCTATAGTGATTTCATCGCATCCCGATGGAAAAGCAGTTTGAGCCGAATTCGAATTACCTAATGCAAAAGAAGAACTGGGAACAGCAATAAGCCTTGTAAAACCAACAGTAATATTACCAGAACCCAAAACAGAATTCCCATTAATCGTTTTAATACTTGTGCCACTTACCAAAGTATTCTGTTTCGCATTCAAATCAGTAACTAATCCAGTAACCTGAGTTTTAGCAATAGATCCTGTAATAGTTGAAGCTGTCCCACTTACATTAGTGATAACAACATTACCGTTCGAATCCGGAATTTCATTGTTAACTTTTTTAACGGGAGCAAATTTCAAAACTGAAGCCTTTGCACCTACGGAAGTTACAAACTTTGCGTTGTCTGATCCCAATTCAACCATAGAGGTTGGGGCCTTGTCTTCTTCCAAATGAACCCCACTTTCTATCAATTCAAAAAATTGAGATTCTGTAGGTCTGTCATTGGTATTAAAATATCCTTTTAAATTTTCTCTACTTGTTGCCATGCTACTATTTTTAAATGTTTTTAATTATCTTATCTCACTCTGAATGTTCTGCTTACAATCATAGTACCTATACCTCCAACATCATTCCAGGTGACTTCATTGTATATGGTCAATATATTCTCCTTGGTACTTAACATACCGGAAGTATTCTCTGCAATCACTTTAAAATGGTGGTACAATCTTGAACCATTATCGGATAGCACCCTTAATGAATCATCATTCAATTCGGTCTCTTCAAGGTGCACATAAACAGTATCTTCATTTGAAATCACTTCGTGAATTTTAACCCAGTTTCCTTGAGTGTTCATTTTATATAAATGATATTTCCCTTTATAAGCTGTTTTATTCCAACAAAGCGTAATATAATTCAGATCAACATCAGGACTTTCCAATGGTTCCGAATAATACTGCATAATAGGTGACTCCGGACTGTAATTTTCAACAATATTGGTCAAAACAACTTTAGAAGCTTCAGAAGGTGCATAATCAATTATTGTTGCTCCATCTTTATCAATATATTTAATTTGTCTCGATACTGTTAAACAGTAAAAAAGAGGATCTCCAAATGGAATTTCAGACAAATCTGAAAAATCATCAGTAAAATTCCAGCGACCTGTCTCATCAAAAGACTCCGTTTCAACATCAAACACTTTTACTAATTGCATGGTACGTATTGATAAAGTGGTCTCTCTATTAAAAGCTCTGTAAAGATTTACCTTTTTGATATTCTGGATGGCCTTATACGCATTGATTTCAAATTGAATCTTTGGAGAAACTCCGAGCACTCTATTTTCTAGTATTGGAGTAACTTTTAATATTTCAGGAGCAGTTGGAGGTAATGTATTTACTAAACTTATTGGCCCTAAAATGGGACTATACTCACTGGTTTTCATTTGCAAATCAAACTCTCTTACAGTATAAAAATATTTGGCATTTGATGCTCCGTCTAATCCATAATCGGTGAATTGAACCTCATTTTGACCAACGGCTGGTATGTTAACCGAACCCGGATTAGGAGTAAGCTTAACCATCATAGGTGCCATATCGAAATCAGGATGAGTTGCAGCTAATAAATTCCCATTTCTGTCACGTATTACTTGCTTTTTAGGAATAGGCACATAACCATCTGATTCTTTTTTAATGTAATTATAAATCACTGGAATCTCTGTTAAAGGAACAAAGCAGTTATGAATAACGTCCTTCAAAAAGTCTTTAATCTGTAAAGCAGCGTTTCTGCCAACAACTTCCGGTATTACAATTTGATGTAAATTGTCAATCGTATCAATATGACTTACTATTTCAGGTAAATTATTATAATAGTTATTATGAGCATCAATAAAAGCATTAATACTGTTAATAAACTTTATGCTGTCAGGCAATGGTAATGCAATACCATTTTCATTATCCGGGTATTTTTTAAAAGTACCATCAATGTTATACAATTCATCATACTCATAGTCAAATCCTAATAAATTTTCCCATCTGTTCACATAATACTCATCATTCTCATTTAATAATGTGCTTAACGCCACATCAAGAGTTGCCGGAATAGGGACTCCCTTATTATTAAAACTCTCAGTCGAATTATAAATAGCACTTAAAATTTGAACATCACTGGCTCTGTTAAACTGAGCTGAATAAGGTTTGTGAGCAAACGCAGTTTTAAAAGTATAGGTTGATTTACCATAAAAATCCGGTCTTGTAGCATACAAACCTCCTTTAGGTAATTCTGGCTGCTTGGGCTCTTCCACTTTTTTAGCAAACATCAAAGTCGGTACTGATATTTTGGAATACAAGTCAATAGACCTCCAACTTCTCAATCCAAAAATGGAATATTGCTCAGATTCATCTTCTGCCGGCAAAATAGCTTCTTCAGTCAAACCAGCAGCAGAATCTGCATGAAGATAGACTTTATACCCCGGATAGAACGCAACAGGTTGTTTCCCTGTTTTAATATACCCGATTCCACCATTATTCGGATTATCCTCAGAAAATTCAGGATCTAGAATATATAAAACAAGATTTTGACCCGAAACACCAATGTTTTCAGTTTTAATTACCCTATACTCTTTTCTTGGCCTGCCTTCTTGTCCAATCATCTCCAAGCGAACAACTCCATTGTACCATTCAACCGAATTACCTGATTCTGAATGCTGGTAATGTTGATACAATGTGAAACTTCTGAATTCTATTCTGTAAATTCCTTGATGCTGATTATACAAAATTGTTGGAGAGGTGTCATTTTCATCTTCATAAACCTCAACCGTTTCAAGATATTTAGTAATGCTGGCCGTTCTTAAAAGCCCTCTGAATTTTTGAACATGCCCTTCCACCGTCAAAGCATCAGGTTGCTGTATCAGGACTTCTTCCTTGTTTATTGTGCTGATTTGAGAATCCATGCCAACAGTAAACGGTATAGGTGCCGGTAAATGCCAAGAAGACATCGAAAGCATATTCTCAACTACAACAAACATTTTTCCGTTTTCAGGCATTTCCAAATTTTCTGCCGGAACACTTGAAAAGCCTATTTGAACACCATTTGCAGCTCTTTTAAAAACTTTAAACTTAGGATTATTACCTCCTTGTATTACCTCATGAATTACAAACTCTTTTTCATCAATAAGAAGAATACTCCCAATAAAATTATTTTCTAAACCTGATGGTAAAACAGGAACTATTGATTCCGTTTGATTAACCCCGTTTATTTGAGTTGTAGTACTGCTCAAAACATAAGGACCAGTTTGTACTATTGACAACAATTCATTAGCAGGATCCTGAATAACCGATGTTATCTTACCCGAAATAGTATTTGGAATCTCATTTCTGAAAAACAATTGGATTTCTGAAGCAAATACCTCATCATTATCATTTAATTCGTAATAACCGCTAATCTCTTCCCCGTTAATAGTACGATGATAATCTATTAACTCTTGTGTATGATTATAATCAAAAGTCAAACGAATTAATGTTTTATCACTTCCTGTTATGGCATCAAAACGTTGTTGCTCATAAGCTGAAGTCAATAGCAATGGTCGCTCCTTTCTAATTAAATGAGCATTTATATTAGTTGGAGGTTTTAAAGTATTAACTATAGGAAAATGAGTAGTAATAGGGATTTCTACCAAGCTACCGGTCGCTCTGCTGAACCAGTTTATTCCATAGGAACTGTAAATATGGGTTCCGGCCTGCTTTTCCCTATGTAGGAATAATGGATTACCTTGTTCAGGAATTAGAATCGGAACTGTTTCATTTCTCTTATTAAGTGCAATCGTACTATCTGAATTATAATATCTGGAATCAAAAGGCAATTCAGGTTTTCGCCAATCATTCTCTCCATTGAGCTTGTATTCAATACCGGCATAAACAGGCTCGGTATACAGTGATGAGTCAAATTCTATATCCCTGTGAAAGAAACCTGCATTAGCTGGCTCACTGTAAATTTCTTCATTGAATAAAGTCAGAAATCGGGTTCTTCCATCATGTGTGTATCCGTCTTCATCGGTTAAAAGCTGTGGATTTTCAGAACCATTACCATAACTAACACCATACTTTATTTCCTTTATGTCAATAGGCAATGACATTCTCTCGTCATTTATTGTAGTAGGCAACGAGCAATAAACATGATGCATTTCTCTACTTGGTTTACCATCATGTAAATCAGCAACCGTAACATATTGTGCAAGGTAAATATACTTTCCGTCATACAATGAAGGATCGTAGTCAAGAGTTCCTAAACCCAACATACGAGCCACATGAAAATCAAGGGACGCCACTTGTAAGAGCTGTAGGTTCGAGATTTCAAATGTTGCTCCCGCATCATCTGGATCCGAAGGATCATATTCTGAATCGGGAGTAAAACCATCAATAGGATCAGCAGTTGGATCAACAAAATTAAATTGCTCAACAGCAGTCGGATTAAGTTCATCATCACTTAATGCAATATATTTATCTACTACAAATGCAATTTTGTCTTCAACATCAGTTCCTGAAGCTGGACCATTCCACTTATCCTTGTAATTTTCAATATTAACATGAGCGTTATCATTAAAGCGTAACCAATTAGTATCCACTAATCCTGATTCCGGCTCTAATCTAAAAAAAGCAGTATCCGTATCCTTGGTTAATGCAAATTGCCCTATTGATGTCCATTTTTCATTACTATTATTTTGATGAATAAAATCATGATAAAATTCAAAATGCAACTTCTCAATTTGTCCTTCATCAATAGAAAAACGAATACTCCTTATATTTTCACTTAATAGCTTCGTATCATTAATTAATTCCGCAGTCTTTTTCTGTCTTAACGAAACATATTTAGGTGCGGTCAATGCATTGCTTTCCACTGATAAAAGTTCCAGTTTTACGTTTGCTGTAGGAGAAGCATAAAAATAAGGCGTAACCGAAAAACTCAATTTTGTCTTATTCTCTATTTCAATAACACCGTCACCATATAGTTCAATAAATTCTTTTGGCATCGATATCGGGTCATACTGCTGTCTTGCCTGCTGATATTTTGTAGCGTCCTTAAAATGAACATAAAAAATATCCCTCCCAATGGTACTGTAAGTCCAAAGCCGTTTATTGTCTGAAACTAAATTAGGTATGGAAAATAAATCCAGCACAACACTGAAATCCTCATAAGGAGCCCTATAAATTTTAACAAAATCATCCGGCTTATTAAAATTAACAGCCGTTGTAGCATAATTACCTTTAGGCAAATGATTTTGTAAAGCACCTTTTAACAACCATCTTAAATGAAAACCTTTGGTACTGTCAAGTCCGGTAGAACCAACTGCCTGTAAATAAAAATTGGAAGATTGTAAAGTAACATCTCCTTTCAAAGGAATGATTACTTTATCCTCACAGGTTACTCTTAGTGACGGAGTAACATCATTAACAGCAAAGCTAAAGGAATGAATACTGTTTGATATGTCAGTTAGATAAGAATCTCCACTCAAAAGCTTCATTTCAACCGGTCGTTCAATACTGTATTCTAATTCAGTAGTTATACAAGTCCTAAAATAACCATCATTGTAAAGCAAAAGTGTTCCATCTGTTGTGATGCTAGTCAAATAATTACTAATTGGATTGTATATAACTTTGGCTAATCCATAATAACTGCCGCCATCATTAAATTGCTTTGACCATAAAAGCCCGAAATCTGACGGTACCGAAGTAGTAATCTTATGTAATCTGGAATAGTTATTATCATAATTAGTTATACTCAAAAATAACAACCCATTGGTGTAACATAAGTTTGACAGGCTTTCTTGTGTATTGTAAAACTTATAAAAATAAGACGTTCCGGAGACATCAATCGACAGAAGATAAATACACTGATCAACAGTATGATATCCGGAAACAATATATTTATTTTGTTTAGGATCATCATAATTAGTAGATACAACAGCGATATCATGACTAATCAAATTGGAATACTCCTCCTCCTCTCCAAACATAATTTCTTTATGGAGTAACACCTCCAGTCTTTCATATTCAAACTCTATAATATGGGACTTTCCTCCTTTATGATCTGCCAAAACTGTAATCCCATTTTGATGAGTCAATACATTACGGATCAAAAGATCAGACGCGCTTCCGGTGTAAAAATACTTTTCAATAGCCTGTTGCCCATCTTCTTTAAACCCAATAATCATAATTTGACTAAGAGTGGTCCCTCCGTATGTTTTCTCAAAAAACCCGGAAAAAACATAATAATAGTCATTATTGGTCTTTGATTTTACAAGAAAACCATCTCCAACAGCTCTGATGAATAATTGATTAGAGTAAATAATATTCCCATCAATATCAATACTCAATAGAACATGGTTGTCTCCATCATCACAACTCAATACATAACTGGTTCCTTCGTGACCATTAATCTGAATGATTTTTTTAAAATTCAGTTCAGACGACAAACCTTCTGCAGAGAATTCTTTTTGCCAAATGGTATTCCCTGCAACATCCGTTTTTAATATAGTAGCTCCCTTAGTGCTCTTTCCGATCGAATAAATAAACGGAATTCCCCTTTCATAAAACTCTTCGGCATAAAACTGTGTATGTGATGATTCTGTATAATTATTTATAAATGACATAATTTTTCAAATAAATACGTTAAAATGAAATTTGTGCTACCTCAATTGGCGAAACAGTATATCCGTTTCCATTCCATAACTTGTAAGTAAAACCAATTCGTAATGAGTTAACATTAATAGCCAAACTGTTATGCATGATAATAGCCTGAGACCTGTCTTTAGAGAACAATACAAAATAATTAGTATCTTGATTAGACGTATCTTGTAACAAGACTCTTAGGGTATCTGTTAAATCTCCATCAATCATTTTTGGATTATTAAAAGGTTCCGGATTTCTGACTATCACGGCAAAAACCGTATTGGCATCGCTACTGTTTCTGATAATATTAAATTCGGTAGTAACGGCTTCATCAAGTGGTTCCAAACCTAAAATCCCTTCAAAAATTCTATCGTATGCATGCTGGTAATTGGTATTTATTCTGTTAAGTACTGCATCAGATAAGACACCGGATAAACTCTCTCCTTTAATGGTCTTCAAAGCTGCATTTATTAAGTCTGTTGTAAATGACTTCTCGATGGTAAACACGGCATTAACACCTGCTGCTTCATCAAGTTTATAACTTTGAATCTGCTTGTTAAAGTTGGCATACCTTGACGTTTGGAAAACGAATTTATGAACTTCTCTGATTTCATCCTGATACAGTAATTCATTAGGATCATTAGGATTAGGTACTGGTCCTAAAACACCATCTTTATAAACATCATACACCCCATTTATAATTGCTGTATACAATTTCGAAGGTTTGAGCTGTTTCAGTTCTACTGATACATACTTCGATTTTGGCTTGATAATCTGTCCGGTACCAACACAAGTATTGGCATTAAACATATTAATCCATTGGCTTGTAACAAAAGGGACAAGTGGATTGATAGCATCCTCAGTCCAAGTCTCAACAGTTTGTGGTATATCAATAGTGGAAACTACATTATCCAATGAAGGTGGGTTGGATATACTCACATCCTCTCTCGGATCTTTGATCACTATTTTCAACTTGCTCTTTAAAACATCCATGCCGTTATAAAGCTGCCAGTCCTGGAAAAAATGAACCGCATAGGATTTTGTAAAGTACAAGGATACTTTAGTATTATCTCCATCACCATAAAACAATGGTTTTGCGCTTAATAAGTTGCCATCTGCATTAGGATAAGAACGGTTGTAATCAATATAATGACGCAATGAAGTCAATGGATACTTATCAGGATGAGGCTCTTGATTAGGTAAAACTATCACTCCGTTATTGTCTCTTACAATACCCGTAGTATCGTCTAATATGGTAGTAGGAGTCAGTTTAATATCTCCATAAGTAGCTTTCTCATGGGTATGGAAGAAACCTACAGGTCCCGCTGTTGTAAAACCATAAACATAATTGTATGGTGTTGTCGAAAAACCATTATCAACAATATCTTTCAATCTGAACTTAACAATATAACTGGTATCCGGTCGCCATATTGGTTGTATAAATTTACTTATACCGTCAATAGTAGCTTGTGAATCTGCTTCAATAGCCTGTTGAGAAGGAATATTTAAGTTGTATTCATAATCTTCCAGCGTCAGCCAGCAAATCTTATGAAACAGCGTGTTCATTATTTCTCCATCACAACCGCACTTACAATTACCTATTTCGTTTAAAATAGCCAATACATTTTCAATAGCTATAACGGCTTCATTAAATGATTGAATCGTTAAGTTCTGACCACTTAAATGGTTAAAAACTACCAATACATCATAATGCTCTCTGATTTCGTCAATTTGAGATTCATATCCTGAAGCCTTTAAAATAGTAACAATTTGAGCGGTAAAAGCCTGATAGCTGCTTAAATCAATAGGCTGGGTAACTTCAAAATTATGTGCTAATATGTCAAATATTTGATGGTAAACAACACACATTGCCGGGTCACTTACACTGCAATGAGAATTGACATTGGTATTGAAATAGGTAATCTCAAAATTATATACATCACTACCTAAAAGATAATCTACAGCTAAAGGATCAATGGTTAACAACGCATTCGCTCCATCATATTCTACAACATAAGACGGCATTGGTACATTGTCAGAAGGCACTCTCTCCAATAATTTGATATTTACGACTTCATAATCACATGCAATGATGAATTTATTCCCGTCTCTTCTAAAACCAAAAAGGTTTTCTTCAAATTTCACTTCATTGTCTAAATCCCACGTCTGTGTCCAAGGCCCTACATTATTATTACTATCAACCAAAGCATGGATATTATCTTGAGAATCGAATCGGTATCGTTCTCTCACAATACTGCCTCTAGAGCACAATAAATGATTCAGCTGATCTTCCAAAACAGCAGTGGTTTGATAAGGTTCTTCTAAGCCTTCTAGTAATATTTGCATATTATGCTCCTCTATCACTGCAATTTGTTCCTGTAAGGAATGAATAAGGGCAGCATTTGGATAAACAGGCTCGATCACAACTTTGGTTATCGCCTTCCACCCGGGAATTATACTTTGTGAATACTCAATAGGCATCGCCAAATGACTGATCGGAACAAATACTTCATAAGGAGCACTTGAATTCAAAGCAGTATTCGGATGTCTGTACTGCACCTGATTGTCATTCACATCAACATGGGCAGCATAATATTTAATTTTTACACCATCAGCAAAACTTGACAGTCTCAAATCTATCTTCGAAGCAGGATCAGGAAGTATAATCTGCAACTGATTATGATTTGGAAACGATAACGATTGCTCAAAATCAAAAATATTACCATCATCTACTACTTCTGCAAACTCATCATCTTCAGAATTTAATAGCATAAATGCGGCTTCATTAGAGAAGAAGAAATGATTATCAATATCATAACAATAAAAACGTCGGCCAAGTGCTATGGATAAAAAGTCGGCACAATTATACTCTCTATGGTGACTCTCACAAAATAATGAGCTTGGTGTCACGCCATACTGTTCAGGGATATGCCATCCAGGTTCACCTTGTTCTGTATAGGAAAAAGGATTGGTAGCCAATAACCTGATAGTATTATATTGCCCGTCAACTTTTTGCCACTGACCTATTTTCAAATTGTTCAATGTTCCATCATCAGGGTATAAAGCCTTATATGGATTGTATTCTTTCCATATATTGTTGGTGTCGTCCCAACTCATTATCGATATCTCATCAATAAGATATTGGTGCTTCACTTGTCGCATTGCTTTGCCTCTCACCACAGCGTCAGGTGGTATCAAATCTGTGTAACGTGAAGGCGCATTATTAACACCTCCTATTTTTCCACTAACGCCTCCTGGCAATAATCCCTTCTCCGTTTTTATATCAATATAAGTGTCAAGAGGAATTATCTTGTTAAGAATCTTAGTATCCAATCCGGATGGCATTGTACCTCCTAAATAAGCCAATTCAAACGTATCATTGGTTAACATATTTACTCCAACAACAATATCTTCTATCGGCTTGCTACTTCCAGCATTAATCAATGGATTAATTGGTGCTCTTTCAATGGTTTTGTTGAAATCCCACGAAATCTCAACCTGTCCGCAGAATTTAATCTTAATAAAGCATATTTTAACTTTCACACATAGACGGAACTTCCCGTAAATCAAGAACGGTTTTGGCGATTCCGCACCAAATAATAAATCTATGGCGATGTATAAATGTAAAATTCGGATATCAATTTCTGCACCTACTCCGGCTGCTATATAACCGCCTACTTGTGGTCGCTCAAAACTAATCTTACCACCTACTTCAACATAAGCCCAGGCACTAACTTTTACCGGTCCGTAACTTTTCTTGAAAATGAATTCTCCTCTCGCTCCTGCTTCTATTCCTTTGGCAGACATCATCAGGTAACTTTGAAGCGTTATCAGGGTCAGAATACGTGCAGTAACCGGATTGGTTCGTGTTCCAATGTTAACATACCACTTGGACGAATCGTTAAAGAAGAACGCTGCCTGAACATCGGCATACAAACTAAGAATAGACCCGCTGCTGGTAGGCATTTTAAAATCGGCCCCGAAACCAAACTCTAAGGAGTTATCCCCAAGTGCCACAAAAGCAAAGAACGGTGGATCTTTGGTATCTTCTAAACCTAGACGTGCCGAAATTAAAGAGGCTCTACCATCAATCATAAATAAGGAGGGCACAGATAATAAAACCATAGCTTTAATGTTCAGCGTAGTACCGTTATCATAGGATGTACCCAATGAGGCACCAGCACCAATGGAGAATGGCGTACCACTTTGCTTGGTCTGATTTGGCCCGCTGAACTTTTTAACATGGATACCTCTCGGTGGCGCTTTATAATACTCATACCAGGTATTCACACCGGATACCAGTCCTATGGCTTCTTTCTCGGCTACATAACGGTACCCCAGTAATCCCCTAAAACCGTAGATGGCAAAAGAACCTAACGGAATCGGTGCTGGGAATTCTACCTCTGCATCTATAATAAATGCAGGATACTTCGGCATTAACCTCATATCTGCACTACCGGATATCTTAGCCTTAGGTAGTTTGATTTTTATACCACCCATATACTCCGGTGACGTTCCGGGTTCAGGTATGGATAGCCATCCGTTTATAATGGCCACTGGCGAACTTGCCGGAATGGTCAAATCAACATATAATGTTTGTATGTGTAAATAAGGATTTGGCTTATTAGGTAAGTTATCGGAACAATAGTACAATTTAACACCGTCTCCTCTCACTTCAATCCCTAACGGATCGATGCTCACACCGCCGTCAAAACCAAAGTAATTAAACTTGCGCATTACACCGTCAACTTCTTTTTGGTGTGAACCGTAATGTATAGCCGTTACAGTAATCTCAACAGGTCCTAATGGCAATACTATGGGTTTTATAAGCTGTATCGAACCGCCCTTAATCTCAATCGTACCATCACTGTAAATACGCAATCTGTCTATCTCGATAGCTTGCAAATTACTAAGTATGGGTACATCATCAAATTTCAATGTACCGGAAGTTCCAATATAATAATCGTCATCTTCTTTACCTAGTTCAACTGTTTTTACTCCATAGGTTAAAACTCCTGGAAGTTTAAGATCATAGGCAGGGTTGGCTGAAGCCGTTAAATTGAAATCCCCATTGTCATACAAATGACCATCAATATCTATGTGTACAGTCTGTCCTGCAATGGAATTACCATTAGCATCAACTGCTCCTTCAGGGTAAACAAACTTCTTGATTTCGAGTGCTCCTCTTAGGTTGGAAGAAATCACTTTGTTTTGCCTGAAAGAAATATCAAATCGTTTAAATCCAACTAGAAAACCATTCTCTTCGCTACCTATGTTAATCCACATAGTACCATTTTCTTCTACAACAAGATTAGTAATATAGTTTCTAAACTCCTGCTGACCATTAAATATAATATTTGATCCTGAAGCTGGGCTAATTTCTAATGGAAACTTAAAAGCATATAAATGCTTGTTGGAAAGAGAATTAAGATAGGTTAATAATTCCGTTTCGTTAGCAATAACAATATTTTCTTCTTCCTTTGTAACAGTATTATTAATTATTCCCGTAATTGGATAAACGAACTCAAATTTAGAAGAGAAAAAATCGATAATCTCCCCATCTGAAGCATTTTGCGTAGGGACAGCTTCAAGAGCAAATGTCCCTGATACACCACCTGTCCCAATCAATAAATTATATCCGCCAATTCTTAAGGTTGACCCGTTAGTATTGGCTCCGGTTTTAAACCATTTTGAAGGTAGTGTTACAGAAAGAGCATCAGCATAAACACCTCTGAAATCTGTTGGGCGTCCATCTGCATCGGCTTCAGGGATATTAACCTTATCGCTAATGTCAATTTTTAATTTTTGAAGCTGAAGTAACAATCCGGTATTACCAATTTCTGAATATTGTGGGGCTAAATCACCAACCAAATCCATATTATAGCCAATCCCTTTTTGAGTATCGGCATACAATAATATTTTACCAAAATAAAATCGGGATAATACACCACTTCCTTCGGGCTCTCTTTCCCATATTGCGCCATTTTGCTTGTAAGGGTATAAAATATTTCTCGGGAACTCAATAGCTGCCGATACAGTTAAGGTTACTTTGGCTTTAGGTACTAGAATATCTTTGATGTAAGATTCAATATCATCCGGGATGAATTTCTTGAAAAATTCCCCTAATTTTTTCTTTGTATCATTCAAATCATTTTGAAGCAAATAAGTACCAAAGGCATAGAGAGTGGCATACTTCTGTGTGTGCTGGTTTATGGCCTGAACTACTTCTTTTAGTTTCGTATCTATATTGATAACAATACCTAGATTCGCTAGTTCTGTATTACTCTCTTGCAAATCATTTACAAATTGCTCCAGCGGTAAAATATTTTCATTATCAGGTACGGTAAATGTATTGATAAAGTGAGCCAAGGCCTGCTCTTCAGAAACATTTAATATAATTAACCCTAATTCAAAAAATTCCTGAGGAGTAAACGAAAAATTATCTAAATCAAAACTACGAAGGTAGGCCAGTATTTTCCATTGGTACTCAACAGTAACTGGAAAAGCAGATATATTAAAATCAGGATCACCACTTTCATCTGGATTTAACACCAAGCTTACACCTGAACCAAATAATTCAATGGCCAACTTTCTTGAAACAATGGTTAAGCTATAAAAAGCGGCATCTCCTTTTGGGCTCTTTTTATATTGTAAATCCTTATAGTGGATTTTGCTAAATAGACTTTGCAGTCCTTGTTTTATAAAACCAAGTGATTCAGGAAAATCATCAAGTGAAACCACTGAAGATAATGCCGGATAATATCTTTTAACTACAGCTGGTGTGTTTGGTGGTGGCATAGTTTATGTTTTATTTTGAATTCATGTTTAATTTATTGAAGCTCTCTTATAAAAATCAATGTCTTCATTTGGGAAAAAAAAAATTTTAAATTTTATCCATTCATCTCTGTCAAAACGGGTTACAATCCCTAAATATTCATTATTGTAAAGAAGTATCTGATTTAATTTTCCATCATTCAAATAACTACTTTCAAATACAAGCAATCCATTAGCATCATAATATCTTTTCCTTGTTTTTGAATACTGATGCTGTTTCTCATTTTGATCAAAATATTCTTCAGAAATGACATGCCCAACAACATCTTTCCGCTTTAAGGTCTTACCCAAAAAAGTAGTGCCTTTATAATATTTTTTTATTTCCAATAAATTCCTCTTTTCAAATTTTATTATGGAATATTCGGTATTAATACCTTGGTGTTTTAATACTGTCAAATCTTCCTGATTTTTATTATTGACATAATAGTCAGTTGCAACTAGTTTTTCTTTTTCGAAAAATTCAACTTTCACTAATCTGTTTTTTTGATAATGATATTTACTGTATTTATCCAAAAGGGCTATTTTTTTTGCATCTGTTTTGGTGCCTATATCTGTTTTAAATTCGATTCTACTGTGGTTCTCATTTTTACCTATTTTGTTTAAAACACCCGGAGGCTCGATGGTAGTATTTTTGTAATAATCTATGTTTTGAAATGGGAAATATTTATCTTTTAAATATTGGAAATCTTTAAGCTTAATGGTTTCAACAGGCAACATATTTTTGGATGAATAGACACTGCACGAATCGTCAATATAACCGCAAATCATGACTATTGTTCCTAATTCATCGTAAAGATTTTTTACTGAAATATTTTTTTTTGATTGATTTTCAGCTATTCGATTCTCTTCCAAGGCAATGATCCTGTTATCGTTGTCAAGAATATAATGTGCCTTTATGACTCCTCGTTTTCCTAAAACATCTTTGTATTCATTTAATTTGTACACCATTGAATAACCCTCTTTTTTATTTATCTTGATAAAGTTTACATTAGGGCCGGATTCATTATTTTCAAGATAGTTTTTACTTATTATATCCACATCCTCATTTTTATCAAGATAATAGTCAATTATTGAAGGATGCGATTTAAGATTTCCTGTACTATCCGTTTTATTTAGGCAATATTCAACTCTTTTTAAAATACTATTTTCATAATATTTAATTTTATACATGTAGCTCAATGTATCAGCTTGCTGCTTTCTCAAGGGTGAATTAGCAAGTGTCTGATAATCTACCATAGTAATTTCCTGTGAGAAAGCATAAAAGCTCACATGCAAAATAAGAATCAATATTTTAGTTTTTATTTCCAAATTACACTATGAATGGTGATTCTAAATCAGCTGTTAAATAATAACTTAAATCTTCTGTAAATTTTGACTGCAATTCAGAAAAATTTGTCTGGTCATAATATTCCCAATCCTGCTCTTCATCGCCATTTGTCTTATAAATAATATAATCCAGATTTCCGCTAGCAGTATATCTTGCATATAAATCTTCGATTACCTTATTGTCACTAAAATGGTATTTTTCAGTTTCGTCATATAAGGGAAGGTTCGTATTTGAATCTACTGGTTCGCTACATATTATCCTGTCTTTCTCGTCCAATAAATACCTGCTTTTAAATTTCAATACTGTAGTCCTATATTCCCTCTCGACCTCAATGGAATAATTTGTAAGAGGTGTAACCTCCTTGATGCAAACTGTAGGGTTCAATTGAGATAATGATGAAACCAGCTGGGCCTCATTTTCACCGGATTCGATATAGTATTCAATACTCGATATTTCGTTATTGAAGTAATTGTTTTTCTGTTTAACCAAGTTAGAATTTTCATCTACTAAGATTTCAACATAATCTTCTAAAATATTTTTCTGTTGTACAGTTATCGATTCATTGAATAGATTCTTATATTCTGTTCTCATAACTTTTTTATATTAATCATTAAAATTAACCGGAGTTTCAGGAGGGATGCTGCGGCCTTCCGCTGCGGCCTCTTTTGTAATAAAGACAAAGTCAAAACGCTTCCTTAATTGTTGCTCAGTAAGATTTATATACAACAAAACGTTTGTATTCATACCGAAAAAACTGGTTCTCAAATACTTATACTCTTCACCCATGTTATATAACACAAGATTGTTGCTTTCCGTTTTTATGCAGTAAATGCAATAAGCCATGACCCTGATATTATTTTGCTGTTCATCTGGGTTAATGTTGTGTTTTATCCTGACGATCAGATCTTCACATTTTTTTCTTCTCATTAACCCTAATTCCATAATTCTCATTAATCTTTGAATAGCCAAATTTGCCAATTCAACCATTTTATTAGTAGAAATATAGGAAACCATATCAATGTCCGGAGGAGTTAATTTTGTGTGGACAGAACCTCCATAATAAGTGTTGGTCAATGCAGCATTTTCAGCAATAATATCATATATTTCATATTTATCGATGTATTTTTCTTTGACTAATTCTTCAAAAATGGTTTGCTCATCGATATGATTAAAACAATACAACAATTCTCCTCTCCCTGGTGCTGGCAAAGGTTTTATGAGATTTGAAGCATTTAATAATTCGGCTTCCGCTTCATTATACGTTTTTGGCTTTTTTATCCGGAATGCCTTAGTCAATATTCCTTCAATCCAATGATCTGGGACATTATTATCCAAACCATATTCAATTAAAACGAGTAAGCTGGCATCTGTGTGAAGTCTGACGTTTGTTCGTGTATACATTCCACCGGATGAATTCCAGACAAATAATGAGAATCCTTCCCCTCTGGTTGTATTTCCTTCCGGCTCCTCCCTACTAACCCTTCCCTTAATCTTTCTCAGGATGTCATTTTTTCTGTCATTATCCTGATTTGAAGTATCGGCATTTGAAACCCCAATGATAAAATGCTGTGCATCAAGTCCGGAACCAAATGTAAATTCATTAGGCCACCCGTTTGCATTAGCTTCAATCACTACATCAAAAGCAGCTTGTTTGATTTCGTTTTTTACAACATTATTCTTTACTGCTGCATAATTTTGCATCCATGTATCCAAAACTTTTATGAGCCTACAAAATTCTCCCCCACTACAGGAATTACTATAATCACTTATGAATACAAAGGCTGAATCCGGAATTATCTCATCAAAAAAATCAAGGGCTGCATCTATAGATTTATTGGCTTGATCAATAAACCTAGTAAACTTACTGGCAGGTATACCATCATAGGCCGCTTCTATCAGATTCCAAATGACTGCATATACAAACTCATCATGTTCCTTTAATTTCATGAAATGATATAAAAAAGCAGGTATATAAGTTTGCCTTATGGCATTACCGTTTTCATTCCAGGTGTGTATTGGTGCATGAAATTTATTTTTATCAACAATATTAACAATCTGAATAGGTTGGTAAATATGATAGTGTCCATAAGGCGCCCCTAACCCTCTTATCCAGTTAAGTTGCTGTTGTACTATATTTGTAGGATTCACTCCGGTTTCCCTTATGTTTTCATATTGATTGGAATAGAAAAGAATTTTGTCAAAGGCGTAGAAATAGGAAGTCGTTGAATCGACTGTTCTTTTTAATGCATTTAATACATAATAATAATTGTTTATTATTAATGGTGATGCCTTGGGGTCGTAAATGACATTATAAGAATAGTCTGCATTAAAATGTACAGTGGTTGCAGGGTTTCTTGTATATATAAAGGTTTTATTGGTTGCATCTTCACCCACATAACCAATATAATCCTGATTGAACACATTGTTTCTGTAAGGGTTATATTTACTTTTGATCCATAAAGTATAAAGGCAGGTAACAAATATCTGCCTGTTTGAAGCTTTCTCATCAAGGCTGAGGGATGTATGTATTTTTTTATATAGCGGTGAATAATGCCATAGTTTATATATAGAATTGTCACTCAAAATGCTAAACAGTCTTTCGAATAGTGTAACTTTTTCTCTTTTGAATACTCCCTCATGAGCATCACCAAAATCATCTTCGTACTCTGAATTTAGGGTCAATGAATATAAATTGCTTACCAAAGCATTTAAAAAACCATCTATTTTCGAAGGATTATTCTCATCAAAAGACATAACAATTTTAATTATTAATTCTAAGTCATTTGATTCAATATTGTCTTTTGGTTTATTTGCGATGGTCTTTAAGACATTTATCATAAATTCATTTGGAATCAAATAAGCTGCTTCATCAGGGATAGCCTGGATAACGTACGTCATCCTTTTATCCAGATTAGCCTCTTTAATTAGTTTTTGATTCTTAAAACATGCCGAATAAAATCCTAACAAATGGCTACGATAACTTCTTGCCGATTCAGCGCTGAAGTTTTCAAAACAATTATTGGTATTCCAGTTATTGGTAATCTGTGAAATTGCTGTTGTAATATCTGTAAGAACGAGGGTATTGTTAGGGTTAAATAACAGTATAGGAAAAATATCCCTTACAATCATATCTATTCTCAGGGTAGAATATATTGTATACTCAGCATATTCGTTTTTATGATCATCAGGAATGTCTGTAATATGTGCAATATGTCTGGTATAAAAATTATTCTGTAATGAAGAGCCTGGATTGATTGCTGGTGCAGATGGGTTACCCATTAAGGTTATATCTAAATATCTTAAGTTCCCTTTATCCAAATAATTTTTCCCTTTAACATGCTGAAATGTGTACATAACATAAGAGTAAAAATCAGTATAAGGCGATGCAATGTGAGCTATTTTGACCTGAATTGTCTGACCCGAATCGGCTGGTATAAATTTAGAGCCGAATGAAAAATTATCCTTCAGTTTTTTAAATTCAGCCTCGCTAGGCTTTACAATATAGGCAGAGTATGCATCAACTTCATAATAACCTGCAGTCAATGGGATCTTCTTAAGGCTACTATCAGAATCTAAGTCTTCATGAGTAAAATACGAAAAATCCTTTCCTGAAGCTTTAAAAGTAGATAAAAACCCGTAAATATTTAGGTGAACATCAGTTATGTTTGATGTCTTTACTGCATTGCCGTTCCTTAAAATTACAACATCCATATGCTAATATTTTATTGAGTCTGTTTTATATAATTCAAACTCTAATTTTGACTGAACTAATTCAATATAATCGCTATACTCTTTTGTAAAGAAGACTAATGAATCTAATGTATAAACTACTATTTCATCTGCTTGCTGCGGATAAACAATGTCTTGGATAAAAGTCGGCAAATCATAAATTATCCCCAACCTATACTTTTTTGAAGTGATTTTGGGATGTGGATTTTGCTCTTCGAAACTGTTTAAAGAATCGAAATATAGCCTTGGATTTAATTTATCGGTCAACAGTAATTTAATTGTATTGTTTTGTTGTTCTGTAAGTCCCAATGCAATCGTTGTTGGGTTAGAATTCTGAGATTTCAGGATTATTCCGGTTACCGTTCTTTTGTTATCCTTTATTATTTTTAAATCAATATATTCGTCAGTTGGCAAGTTAGGCAACGAATGAATCTTGAGTAAATTTTGTACACCATACCCTGTAGCTTCTTTGTTAGGAGAAGCATTCGCAGAAAAATTTGAATGATTACTCTGCTCGCTTTCAACAATAGATAAATAAGTAAATAATGTAAGGTTTTCAGTTTCGTTTATGGCAATAGCATTTTGTGTCCGTTGCGTAAAAGAAACTACCCTATTTCTGTTTTTATCTATTTCTGTTTGATTATAAAGTGTCGGCATATAACTATGCACATGATATATTTTATCTGCTTTCAAAAATGAAGTAGCTTCTATAAGATAAAACACATCGTCCATATATTTGGAAGTGAATTCAACCGTTGGAATAGGTGTCAAAGGATCTCCATCGTCTTCTCCATCTCTTGTCAGTACGATTCTTTTCCCCAGGTAAATTAATTGAACAATCGAAGCTATGTTCGCGTTACTGGATATAGGTGAAGATAAAATAATGGTTTTGGTAAAATCCGAAACAACTCCGTTACTATCGGGTTCCCGAACCAAATCTTTGGCATCCATAAAATTCTCGCTATTGGCAGATAACAGGTTTACTGTTTGACCATACAAACTGGTACTGGAACTTTTGTCTGTAGTAAACTGCAAAGCGATTGTTTGCTTGTCACTTCCTGAAGCAGGAACGGTGCTAAATATTTTTACAGGCCATTTACTAGTTTCAAAGGTGGTTTCTAACAAATTAGCTTCAGTCGTACCAATTTTAATATTATTAGAATTGGTAGCACTTACACCATATTTATTATAAAAATTGTAAGAACGTTGTCGATTACTTTGAACATAAATGTAAATATTGTTTTTAGTAACAAAAGAATTTATTAACGTATAAATATCAACAGGTGTTTCTATTGCAGTAGCTGATCCAAGTTTAAGCACCTTACCTCCATTGGCATGCAAACCATAGAAAGCCGCAGGGTCAATAAATTGAATGATATTTTCACGCATTAGTTTCTTTTGATAAGCATCAGTAATACCCGAAACATTAATTACATTGTGAGGGGCTCTGGCAAAGTTTAAATCCAGTTTAAATGGATTTGGATCATTTTCAATGTAATAATCACCATAATTAAGCACGATATCCAGCCCTATTTCCCCACTAATAGCAGTTGTTAATTCAGTTCCGGCAGGTATCATAGGCATCTCAAATGCACGTTTAGCATTTGTTATATCTCCCGTTTCACCTTCAAATGTTTGGGATATCTTATAAAAGTATTCATCAATTAAATCTGTTCCAACCTGAGCTTGGTTTGTAGGCGCTGCCGAATCAGGATAACCTATATATTTACCCAAAAGTTCAGGCTGTGCAGAAGATAAACTGGCATCTTGCTGATAAAAATTATTAAATTCTGTACGTATATGAGTTATCAAACCCGAACCAGTTGCTAAAACTTTATTTGAAGAATCCAAAAATTGATTTTTAGGAAGTCCTCTATAGATAAAGTACTTTATAGATAAACCCGCAACAGGCTGTTTGTAAGGCTTCAAAATTAAATTGACTTTATTAGCATCAACTGAATTAGGTTGCAAAAAAACTTGACCGGAACAAATACTAACAATTTTTTTTGCTGATATTGTTACTAAGGAAGTAGTTCGAAACTCATTTTCAGAAACAACACCAAAAGCATTGTTTACTTGCTGAGTAAAAACTTCATCCTCCAAAAAGAAAAAGGATTTAGCATCTAATTTAGGCACTTTGTTAGTCCCTTGATTAGAAGTTGTAGCCTTTTGAGCTTGCGTATTATTAATTATTTCCGACATGAATAGTATTAAAATTAGAAGCTTAAACGATTATTGGTATTCTATTTTATTTGCCTAATGTATTCTTAAAAAAATTGATTCAGAATCCAAACATTCATCATTATCAAGGTCCACAATAAAACCGGAAGTCAATCTGAAATTATTCTCATCTTGTGGCCCAAAAGCTTTATTGGCTAATTGAGCGGTAAACCCATTTTGAGTTATAAAAAAAGGAATAGAAGAAGGTAACGGCATAAGAATGATTAAATATTAAAAAACTATACGCTCAAAATCCATCAAAAAGTGTCTTAAAAGAGCTATTATTCTTGTAAGAATTTTACCGTTTTGAAGTTTCTAAAAATAACAAGTTTTTTTCATACATATTGTACGCATTTATACCGAATTTTCTGTAATAACACAAATTTAACACATTGAAAACTAGACAAAAACGCAATCTCTTGCAAACCAACAAGTTCAGAAAATTCTTATATTGAAAAATTTCAATCATTATTGTTAATTTTTTAACAACCAATAAACACAATGGCATCCAAAATGAAATATCAACATCTTAGCACAGCCTTAAATAAGAATAATTAACCATTTATTTTTGAAATTTGGCTATTTACGTTCCTCTGATTTTTTGATGATATTACATTTTTGCCACGAACTACTGATGTAGTTTTTAAGATGATGATGCGCTGTGAAGCAAAAGGTAAAATTGCCAAGATTCGTTCCAAATGACAATCCAAAAAAATATAACATCCCAACAATCTGAAAATCTAAGAAATCTGCTCCTAAATAACCTCCAAAACATGCAGTAAGTTACACCCTTCGTTCTTTAAAGAATACAACTCGCCACCGGTTTCCTGGAAAAATGAAACGGCCAACACATAAAAAACAAAACCATTGCTTTCAGGGAGATGCTCAGTTGAAAGCACTAAATCAACTGAAGTCGTCGCTTTCGCAACACTCATTTCAGGACTGTATGCCGTTGCATAAATGCCGGTTTCAAAATCTACTCGTGTGACAGCCAACACCATTCGGGCATGGGTAGCTCCTTCAGGGAAAACCAATTGTTGGTTCGGACTAAAATCCGGAAAATGAAGAATATTGTCCTCTGGAGCCAACTCCCATTTAGTTCTCAGTACCTTATTCAAAGAAGTATTCACATTAAAATCAAAACCCTTCAGCAACTGCTTCCCTTCTACCGTTTTCAAACCTTCGTAAACCTTCCGCTGCCCTCGTACCGAAACAGTATCCAAATCCTTTATATTTGAAAGTATACGTTGCATCCTACTCACCAAACGATCATCTTTAGCCTTTACCACCAAAGATGCCAATCCCTGCCGAAGTAGCTTACCGCTTCCGCTACAGTGCCCAAACTCGTTATTATTTTCTCTTATACGTTCAAAATTAGCATCGTTTTTAATTCGTTCTCCCTGCTTCTTATCTTTCCTGCGCACACAACGCTCCCCTTTTAGTGTATAAAAAACAAAATCATCAATACTCCCCTCAATATGCACAATCCCTTTTGCTTTAGCCATAATGTTCATTTTTATTGTTAATATAGTATGACTTACCAAATACCAGACCAGTCAATAATACCATTGCCGTTTTCGACTCTTTTGGTCACTTTTTGCCACTTTTGGTCACTTTTGGTCACTTTGGTCGCCTTTGGTAAACAAAATGTTCTTTACCTGCTTTACAATTGTAGTAAGTTCCATACCAAACTATGGGTTGACCCGTACTTGATCCGTACTTGATCCGTATCAAAGTACTGTATAACTAATATATAAGCAGTACATGAGTACTATATGACTAATAGATCCCTAGGCTTTAAACAATAAACCACAAACAATACACTCATAACTTAAAAACTGTAACTTTACAATTCTAACAACCACCATCATGAAAAACATCTTGTATACACTCCTTCTTTTTTGCGGAATAACAGCAAATGCACAAACAGACAACCTCAACCCTTATGATGAAAAGCTAGCAAAAGAATTGGGCGCCGATGAATACGGAATGAAACAATACATCTTCTGTATACTAAAAACCGGTTCAAACACTACCGCAACTCCCGACGAGAAAAAGAAATACTTCGAAGGCCATATGGCCAATATCAATAAATTAGCAGAAGAAGGCAAACTGGTTGTAGCAGGTCCGTTCATGAAAAACGACCGCAACTATCGCGGTATTTTCATCTTCAATTGTACTACTATTGAAGAAGCACAAAAGCTGGTAGAAACCGATCCTGCCGTTAAAGCAAAGCTATTTGAAGTGGAATTAACACCTTGGTACAGCAGCGCTGCCTTAATGCAAGTGAGCAAAAACCATGATAAAGTAGCTAAAACCAAGTTTTAATATGGATATAGAGAAATTACAGTCAATATGCAAAGCCTTACCTCATGTTACCGAAGATATTAAATGGGGCAACGACCTGTGCTTTTGCATAGGCGGAAAGATGTTCTGTGTTGCCGGATTGAACCAAACACCCACTTCCGCTTCTTTTAAAGTAACCGAAGAAGAGTTTGAAACCATGAGTCAGCTGCCGGGCATAAAACCTGCTCCGTATGTGGCTAAATACAAATGGGTTTTGGTGGAAGATATTAATAC
>DATEDY010000363.1:0-5664 GCA_035281405.1 Flavobacterium sp. | reverse complement strand
GTTCTTCTGTTTTTAGCTTTGTTTTCCGGAGTATCATTTTCCGCTAAAGGAATATAGAAACTTCTTCCTGCTGGAATCAATTGCTTCGGATTTACTCCTAAATCATTATGTAACACACGTACAATCGATGTGGATCTTTTTACCGATAAATCCCAGTTGTCTAACAATACCGCATTCTTAATCGGCACATTATCAGTATGTCCTTCTACCATGCATTCAAAATCGGGTTTGCTGTTGATTACTTTGGCTACTTTGGCTAAAACACCTTTGGCTCTGTCACTCACATCATAACTTCCTGATTTGAATAAAAGGTTATCTGCAATCGAAATCATTACCACTCCTTTTTCTACATTGATGTTGATGTCCGGATCGTCAATACCTACTTCACGTTTTAGACTGGTTACTAACGCAAGGGTTACCGAATCTTTCTTAGTTAATGCATCCTGCAATCTGGAGATTTTTAAATCTTTCTCTTTTAAACTTTCTAATGATTTCTCAAGGTTTTCTGCTCCTTTAGTGGTTAAAACAGTCATCTCTTTGGAACTGTTGATCAAATCGGAATTGTTCTTTTTCAGGTATTCATTCTGACTGCTCAATCCTTCTTTTTCTGTCAAGCATGTATTTAATTTAATAGTACATGTGTTCAATAAATCCTGAATCTCCTTGTTCTTCGCTTCTAATTCTGCTATTTTCTTTTTACTTCCACATGAAGTCGTTACAATAGCTAAGGCCGATAGTAATAATACTGCTTTTCTCATTGATATAACGTTTTTTGATTTTTCTATTCTTCCGCAAATAACTTGCCATTCTTAGCAAAATAACGGTAAACAACCGACTTTATTTTGTAATAATTTTCCCTCTGACTCAAGTCTCTCTTTTTCAGAAACTTAAAAAAGTAAAAATACAAATTGAAATGTGCTCTGAGTATCGCCCATAGATGACTGACTTTTCCTTGCATCAAAAAGCGTACACCCGCTACACCGTCTAATACCATTCTGACGAATAATACAGGTAACAATTTTCCGGTTGGTAGGTTTTTCAGCATCATCCACAAGGAATTCCTGAAATTCAGGTAGGTTTTATGTGGACTCCCGGTTTGTAACGTAGCACCACCCACATGATATACAGTAGATTGTCCACAATATTTTATAGTAAGGTTTTTATTGAAAGCACGCCAACATAAATCAATCTCTTCCTGATGGGCAAAGAAATCAGAATCAAAACCGCCCAATGCTCTGTACACTTCCTTACGGATAAAGAAACAAGCTCCCGATGCCCAAAAGATTTCTCGGGTATCGTCGTATTGTCCATGATCTTTTTCTAATGTGTCAAAAACACGGCCACGACAATAAGGATAGGCATATTTGTCAATAAATCCACCACCGGCTCCGGCATACTCAAAGTATTCTTTGTTCTTAAAGTCTATTATTTTGGGCTGAATAATGGCGGTCTTAGGCTCGTTTTCAAATAACGAAAGGATAGGGGCCAACCAGTTTTCTGTAACTTCAATGTCTGAATTGACTAAAGCGTAGATGGCTTCTTCCACCGAAACCAATGCTTCATTATAGCCTTTGGCAAAGCCGAAATTTCCTTGGTTCTCTATGATTGTAATGGAAGGGTAATGCTCTTTTACAAAGGCTATCGAGGTATCGGTTGAAGCATTATCGGCTACATAAATAGTGGCTTCAGGTGAATACTGTACAACCGAAGGCAGGAATTGCTCCAACAATTGTACTCCGTTCCAGTTTAATATGACAACTGCGATTTTTTTCATAAGTTATGATGCCTGAGCAATGCGCTCAGTAATTATTTTGATTTATCTTTTGTTCCGTATTCGGGTAAATCCCTCAGGAAATTATATTGTTCATTTTCAAAATCCATCTGACAAAAATAATGATGCAACCCATTGGTGACCATCAAATAGTTGGCATGCAATACCATGTTGTATCGCGCAATCTGATCAAAGGTAATTTGGGTAATGGGAACTTCAGGAGCCTTGCATTCAATCAATACAAATATACTTCCGTCAGGATGAAATACCACTATGTCATAACGCTTGGTCATTCCATTGATGGTAATCATCTTCTCTACATTGATGTATGATTTGGAATACTTTTTTTCTTCTAACAGATAGCGTACCACATGCTGCCTAACCCATTCCTCAGGGGTGAGAATCACAAATTTTTTCCGTATTTCATCAAAAATAGCCACTTTATTTTCACTATTTTTGAACCGGAACGAATAGGTTGGAAAATTTAATTGTTGCAAAGTAGACAGTTTGTGGTTTATTGTTAATTGTTTTTGATTGCTATGGCAAAAATAGAAAAATTTGAGGACTTAGAAATTTGGAACAAAGCAAGGGAAATTTGCTATGATATTGAACAATTATTTGAGACTACAAATTTAGGAAAAAGGTTTTCACTAAAGGATCAGATGGACAGAAGTTCGGGCTCAATTATGGATAATATTGCTGAAGGTTTTGAAAGAAACGGAAACAGAGAATTCATTAATTTTTTAAGTTTTTCAAAAGGTTCCTGTGGCGAGTTGAAATCTCAATTATATAGAGCTTTTGACAAAAAACTAATAACGCAAAACGATTTTGAGAGTATAGCTTTAAAAATTGAATTGGTAAAAAACAAAATAGGAGCTTTTATGAAATATTTGAATAATTCTGAAATTAAAGGTTTGAAGTTCAGTAACAACAAACAATAAATAATAAACAACAAACCATATAAATGGAGGAAGTACTAAAGATTATAAAAGACATACAGGCCGGAAATATCAAACCCATTTATTTCTTGATGGGGGAAGAACCGTATTATATTGATAAGTTAGCCGAGTATTTCGAACAGAATATCCTACAGGAACACGAACGTGATTTCAATCAAACGGTATTGTACGGTCGTGATGTAACCATCGATGATATTGTCGGTAATGCGAAACGCTACCCAATGATGGCTGATCGTCAGGTGGTGATTGTCAAAGAAGCGCAGGAATTGTCGCGTACAATCGATAAGCTGGAATCATATGCCGAAAACCCGCAGGAAACTACCGTATTGGTAATCTGCTACAAATACAAAACACTCGACAAACGTAAAAAGGTAACGAAGGTCTTAGAAAAAAACGGATTGGTATTCGAAAGTAAAAAATTATACGAAAACCAAGTGGCCGACTGGCTTAAACGTGTTCTGGCCGGTAAGAAATTGACTATCGAACCCAAAGCGGCTGCCATGTTTGTGGATTTCTTGGGAACCGATCTGAGCCGAATTGCCAATGAAATTGATAAACTGGCCATCATACTAAAACCGGGTGAAGTCATCACTCCGGCTATCATCGAAGAAAATATAGGTTTTAGTAAAGATTTTAACCCTTTCGAATTCCGAAAAGCTATCGGAGAAAGAAACCAGTTAAAAGCATACCAAATCGCCGATTATTTTGCACAAAACCCGAAAGACAATCCTATTGTATTGACCGTCGGACTCGTTTTCAGTTTCTTTTCTCAATTGTTGCAGTACCACGGATTGAAAGATAAAAATCCTAAGAATGTGGCTTCTGCCTTAAGAGTAAATCCATTCTTCGTGAAGGATTACGAATTGGCGGCCCGCAATTTCCCTATGAAAAAAGTAAGTGGGATCGTGGCAACATTGAAAGATGTCGACTTGAAAAGCAAAGGGGTAGGAGCGAACAACCTCCCACAATCGGATCTACTGAAAGAAATGTTGGTCAAGATTTTTAATTAACCAAAAACATATAACATGAAAATGCTAAGAAACATTCTGGTGGTTATTCTCGGTTTACTAATCGGGGGTTTCATTAACATGAAAATAATTGTGTACGGATCTTCCGTAGTAAAGTATCCTTCAGGTGTTGATCCTACAAATGCAGAAAGCCTCAAAGCCGGAATGCACTTGCTCGGATTCAAACATTTTATGATTCCTTTCATAGCGCATGCCATTGGAACTTTAATAGGTGCTTTTATTGCCTCAAAACTAGGTGCGTCTAAACATTTTATTTTGGCCATGATTGTTGGTGGCTTTTTCTTGCTTGGAGGCATTTCTATGGTTTTCATCTTACCGGCACCGGTTTGGTTTTGCCTGCTGGACATTCTGGTAGCCTACATTCCTATGGCCTATTTAGGATGGAAACTATCAGGACGCGGGAAATAATGAAAAAATAACAAAACGCTAAAAATAGTGTTGGAAATCATAAAAATTTTCGCAAAAGAATATAAATTCCGATATTTGCCAACCAATTTTATAAACCAAATCGATTTATTATGAGTGTAGGAATGAATAAGAATACTGTATTAGGCTGGGCTACGTTAATTATGATAGTTATGGGACTATTATTGATAGGTCTTGGTATTTACAGATATGCAGATGTTGCCGGATGGGGATTTAGTGCCGTTGGAGTAGGGTTTCTGGCAAATGCATGGGTATTCAGCTCATTAAAAGGAAGAGTATAACAAAAATATACTGGTATTAAAAAAGGAACCTTAATGGTTCCTTTTTTTGTTGGTATGGTTTTTAGTCCTCGCTTTTGTCCATCAAACCTAGTAACGTAAGTAATGCATCTGTTTTTTACCAATCAGCACAACGCCTTATCTGTAGTCATAAATTAATTCTTTTCTGATCGGAGAAGAATTCGTTGTATTGGTTAACCGACTTTCTTTTATAAGTTGATTTTTGTCATTAAAGGAGTAATCTATCGTGGCTTCAATAGTTCTGATGCCATTATTATCCTGAATAAAACCTGACGGTAAATTTTCGGATACGGCCTCCATAGGTTTGGTCAAACCATTTCCGTTAATATAATTGTCTAAAGAAAAATTCATTTTCCATTCTTTCCCAAAAAGATATTGGTTATAATTGAAATTGTTTTTTAATGCAGTATACGTGTAAGCTCTGGTAATAGGCATATCTGACAAACTGTTATCAGTATACGAAGTTAGATTGCCATTGGTGTAAGTAAAGGTGCATTCGTGACTGATCGTTCCGTTTTCATCTAAACTTTTCTCACTAATAATGTTGTTGTTGGCATCAACGGTAAGTTCCGAAAGAATCCTTGATTCTGGAGTGCCAAAACGAATTAATATCTTGTTACCTGTATAAGTAAAAAAGTAGCGGTTTGCTCTTTCTCCATCTTCAATAAAAAAAGTTTCGGTTATGGCAATAATACGCCCTTTACCGTCATAAGCATACGCTAGTTTTGTGCCTACTTTATTATTGAAAGTATAACCATATATTTCAGAAACTAAATTATTACTGTAATAATAGTCATCACGGTTTCCATATAGGTGTTTAATATTCAGAAGCTTCCCTTTGTAAAAGGTCATTTTTTTTTCTTCTGAGGAATAACTTTCATCAGGATTATCCACCGTAATAGAATACAAATTGGTTTTGGCATTGGCATCGGATGAAGCGCTGTCATCATTGGAACAAGAGACTATCAGTAATCCGGTCATCAAAAGAAATAGTTTTTTCATTGGTTCGTATTTTTACTATGTTTTATACCCAATAGTCTTTTTTCTTTCAAAAGGTTGCGTCGGTTATGAAATGTTTTTTTGAATCACGCACCAATGTACTGACAGCCAAGCTAAACTACTTTTTAAGGATATACTTCCAAACAGCTTATACTTAAGGTACCATCTCCCTTCAATACATA